>PMLI01000326.1 GCA_003158835.1 Acidimicrobiaceae bacterium | reverse complement strand
GCCACACGGCGGCCTACCGCATGGTAATAAGCAATATTGTATTTGATGACACATTCGCCGAAACCGTGATCGTTGCGGCATAAGGCCTTTTAGTTCCAGGCTGTTCTCTGACGGGCGTGCCGGTCGTGCATCGCCGCTGGTCAGGAGGGGATCCACCACTCGCTCTGAAGTGGCTGCCAATATGTAGCGTCTGGTTTCGTTGCACCAGACAGCATCGTGATGCAGCTGATGCCTGGGGAGAGGGAGGTCTGCCTTGGCAGCGAAACGGGCGGCGGGTTCAGCCAGCCTGGTGGTGGTGGAAGGGGCTACCCCTCTCCGGCCGGAGCTCGCATTGTTCGAGGAGATGCTCGAGGGCTGGGCCCGCCAGCAGCGTGCCCGCCGGTTGAGCCCGTCGATGGTCGCCGGCCGGGAGCGGGTCGTGCGCCGCTTCCAGGAGTCCACCGGGACCTGGCCGTGGCGCTGGCGGCCCGAGGAGGTCGAGCGGTGGGTCTCATCGCATGCCTGGGCGCACTCGACCGTGCGCAACTACGAAGGCGCGCTGGCTGCGTTCATGGGCTACCTCACAGACGACCGCTACGGCTGGGCCGAGGTGTGCCGCCGCCGGGTCGGGGCAGTACCGGCCCAGATCTGCCACGACGACAACACCGCCGTGCACGTCAGCGAGTACGAGGGCGATCCCCGCCGTCGCCCCCTCAGCCGTGAGGAGCTACAGGCGTTCTTCGACGCCGCCGACGATCGGGTGGGGAGGATCTTGGCGGAGGGCCGCAAGGGCGCCCTGGCTGCGTTCCGTGACGCCACCTTGTTCAAGGTCACCTACGCCTGGGGGCTCCGGCGCCGGGAGGCGGCCATGCTGGACGTGGGCGACTTCAGGGCGAACCCGGCCGCCCCCGAGCTCGGGCGCTTCGGGGTCTGCCATGTCCGCTGGGGCAAGGCGATGCGGGGCAGCCCGCCTCGGCGGCGGGAAGTGTTCACGCTCATGCCCTGGGCGGCCGAAGCGTTGGCCCAGTACATAGAGGAGGTCCGGCCCCTGTACGAAGCCTCCGGGCCCGAGCTGTGGCCGACCGAGCGGGGCGGGCGGATCTCTGCCCGCCAGGTCGACGAGCGCTTCGCCTCTTTCCGGCGGGCGGCGGGGCTGCCCGCCGAGCTCTCCGTCCACTGCCTACGCCACAGCTACATCAGCCACTGCATAGAAGACGGCACCGACCCCCTGTTGGTCCAGCAGCAGGCAGGCCACTCATGGGCTTCGACGACTGCCGTTTACACCACGGTCGGTTCCGACTACAAACAGCGCATGGTGCGAGCTGCACTGGAGCGGGCCTTCGGGCATGGCAGCCTGAAGCCAAAGCCCGAAAAGCCAAAAGGAGGACTGCGGTGATGGCCAGGACGAAGGCCAGGGGCAGCGAGCCGATCGGCTACCGCTGGCACCTGCGCATGAAGATGGCCGAAGCAGGGATGTTCGCCACCTCGGACCTCCTGCCCCTGCTGGGCGCCCGGGGGGTGGTGCTCAGCCGCGAGCAGGTCTACCGGCTGGTCGCCCGCGTCCCCGAACGGCTGAGCCTGAAGACCCTCGCCGCGCTGTGCGACATCTTCGACTGCCAGCCCGGCGAGCTGGTCGAGCCAGTCCGGGGCGGCTCGGCGCCCGATCCGAAGCCCGCCGGCGAGGACGTCGCCTCGAAGTTGGCTGGGCTGCGGCCCCGCCCTGCCCGGGTGGCGCCGGTGCCAAAGCGCAAGTGAGCCTGCCGCGGTCCTGCCCGGCCGGTCACGAGCTGGGCCCGGGACCTCGGGGGCGGCCTTGTCCGGCTTGCCGGCGCCAGATGGTGGCAGCCCGGGTAGCAGAAGCCGACCCGGGCCTCTCGGCCGAGCAGATCTCCGGCGCCGTCGAGGCCACCGTTACCGGCCCGGCCGTGCTGAGGGACCTGGCCGCCGCCCTGGCCGACGGGCCCGGGGCACTGCGGGCAGGGGCGCCCGTCGTGGTCGGCCGCCTCGTGGCCGAGCTGCGGGCGAGGGGCTCGCAATTGCCCGAGCCCCGCTGCGCTGCCTGCGGGCGCACCAGCCGGCCGCTGGTCCGCTCCGGGGGCAAGGGGGTCTGCCCTCGCTGCCGCAGCTACGAGCTGGCCGAAGCGTGTGCCGCTTGCGGCGAGCGCCGCCCCGTCATATCCCGTGGCCCTGATGGCTCGCCCCGGTGCTGGCGCTGCTCGGGCCGGCCCCACCGCCGCTGCGGGACCTGCGAGCAAGAACGTCCCATCGCCAAGCGGGCGAGAGACGGCGAGCCCGACATCTGCGACCGCTGCTTCAAGCCGCCGGTCGCCACCTGTACCGGTTGCGGCCGGCGCAAGCCCTGCTACTTCGTCGCCGCCGGGCGCCCTGTCTGTGCCTCCTGCAGCCCCCGACGAACAGAGCCTTGCGCCCACTGCGGGGCCGAGCGCCCTCCCTGCGCCCGCTGGCCGGAGGGACCGGTGTGCGAACTGTGCTACAGGGCTGCCCTCGGCCGGCGCGGGAGCTGTGCCGGCTGTGGTGAGCAGCGCCGGTTGGTCTCCCCGCCCGGGCCAGCAGCGAAGCTGTGCTGCGACTGTGCCCGGGTGCCGCCGCTCGCCCGCTGCCGGGGCTGCGGGGTGGAGGAACGCCTCTACCGCCACGGCCTTTGCGCCCGCTGCGCCCTGGCCGAGCGGGCCGGGGAGCTGCTCACCGGGCCGGCCGGCTTCATGAGCCCCCGTCTGGTGCCCGTCTACGAAGCGCTCGTGGCTGCCCGCCAACCCTACAGCGCCCTCAACTGGCTGAGGAGCGGGAAGGGGGCGGCCGTCCTGGCCGACATGGCTGCCAACAAGCTCGCCCTCTCCCACGAAGCCCTTGACGCCCACCCACGGCGAAGTGCCGCCGAGTACCTGCGCCACGTGCTGGTCGCCAACGGCGCCCTCCCGGGCCGGAACGAGCACGTGGCCCGCCTGGAACGCTGGGTACGCGACAGGGTCGCTGGCATCAAGCGGCCGGAGCACCGGCGCATGGTCAACACCTACGCCACCTGGGTGGTCCTGCGCCGGCTCCGCCGCCGGGCGGACGCAGGCGAAGTTGTCCACTCCAACTTGGCCAAGACCCGGGTCAACGCCGCCGTCCACCTGCTGGCCTGGCTGGCCGAGCGGGGCCAGGGCCTCGCCGAGCTCGACCAGGCCGGCCTCGAGCGCTGGCTCGAGGAAAGCTGCCCTTCGGACGGCGAGATAGGCGACTTCCTCTCCTGGGCCGCCCGCCACCGTTACACGACTGGTGCCCTCGAAGTGCCACGTCGTCGTCGCGAAGAAGGTGAAGCGCTCGACGACGACGCCCGTTGGGAGATCGCCAGGCGGCTCCTGCGCGATGAGGGGCTCGAGCTGACCGACCGCGTCGCCGGTTGCCTCGTCCTGCTCTACGGACAGCAGCTGAGCCGTATCGTCGCCATCCTCACCGACCAGGTCGTAACAGACGGCGAAGAGGTCCAGCTCCGCCTCGGGCGCGACTGCCTGCCCCTGCCCGAGCCCCTCGGCAGCCTCGTCACCCGCCTGGCGGCCGCCGGCCGCCGTTACGTGGGTGTGGGCACCCCGGTCAGCACGCCGTGGCTGTTCCCCGGCCTCCTGCCCGGGAGGCCGCTCAGCGGCAGGCACCTCGGCCAACGCCTGAGGGCCCTCGGGATCGACCCGCGGCCAGGCCGGCGCTCCGCCATGGTCCATCTCGCCGCCCGGATGCCCGCCGCTGTCCTTGCTGACATGCTCAACCTTCATCCGGTCACCGCCGTCCACTGGGCCCGAGCCGCCGGTGGAGACTGGTCTACCTACGCGGCCATGATCGCCAGGGACCACAATCGCGAACGGTACTGAATTCCCCTTCTACAGCCCTTCGCGTCAGAGGGCATTCGCAGGTTTAGAACAATGCTCGTTACCAGTACCGAGGACCCNNTAGACGCCGAGTTCTCCTTGAAGGAGATCGGCGACTTCGTAGGGCACCGCTCGCCCGCTTCCACGGAGATCTATGCCAAGGTCGCCGTCGAGGCACTGCGTGAAGTCGCTCTTGGCGACGGCGAGGAGGTGCTCGGGTGAACGAGGACCTGGCTTACGTAGTTGGCACCTTCATCACCCATCGCCGGGCATTAGGGCGCAAGTACCACACCGAGGAAGGGGCCCTGCGCTTGCTCGTGCGTTTCGTCGCCGAGTGCCACGTGAGCACGCTGGGCCAGCTTACTCCCCAGTTGTTGGACGAGTTCCTGGCATCGCGGCCCAGGTCGC
>PMLI01000487.1 GCA_003158835.1 Acidimicrobiaceae bacterium | reverse complement strand
CAACAGCGCCCTGCAGCGGGCCCGGGCCGCACTCCGCGCCTTGCCGGCGGAGGCTCACCCCGAAACCCTAGATGGCGCCGACGCCGAGCTGCTCGAACGCTATGTCGACGCCTTTGAGCGCTACGACGTCGAGCGTCTGGTGTCGCTGCTGCACAACGACGCCGTGCAGTCGATGCCGCCGTTCGCCATGTGGGCCCGGGGGGCGGCCGACATCGGCCGCTGGATGGTCGAACCCGGGCCGAGCAGCTGCCGCGGTTCGCGCCTGGTGCCCACCTTGGCCAATGGCAGCCCCGCCTTCGGCCAGCACCGGCCTGACCCCGCTGGTGGGTACGCTCCGTGGGCGCTGCAGGTGCTCGAGATCTCAAGGGGCAAGATCACCGGGATGGCCTTCTTCCTGGCCTTCTTGGGCCCGGAGCGGCTCTTCGGCCAGTTCGGCCTGCCCCTCCACCTCGACGGCTAGTCCGGTCAGATGGAGGAGTGCGTCAAGTGCCGGGCAGACCTCTCCGAGCGCGACGTCGCCCCCGAGCCTGCCCGCCAGCAACGCGAGACGGGCCACTTCGTCCACCGCCATGAGGTCCGGCGCGCCTCGGCCTTCGAGCCAGAAGCGGGCCAGCTCGGCACCGTCGGGGTCGATGATCGTGACTCGGCACCACAACTGGACGTCATCCACCGCAGGATGGACGGGCGACGGGCGACGATCTCATCTGCGGTCGCAGGTTCCTTGCGGCCAGCGATGACTTTCTCGCCCCGGGCCCGTCGAAATATGAGAATGATCCACTGCCGCCAAAGGAGTAGCCATGTACACGCGTGACCGTGCCCCCATCGGATCGCCTTGTTGGGTTGACCTGTGGACCTCCGACGTCGACGGCAGCCGCAGGTTCTATGCCGAGTTGTTCGGATGGGAGGCCCAAGAGCCAAGCCCCGAGTTCGGCGGCTACTTCATGTTCACCCGAGACGGGGCCCCGGTGGCCGGCGCCATGGGCGATATGGGCGACATGGCGGCCAACAACACCTGGAAGCTCTACTTGGGCACCGACGACATCGCCAAGACCCTTGAGGCGGCCGAGGCCAACGGCGCCCACGTCACCTCGCCCGCCATGGCGGTCGCCGACCTCGGCACGCAGGCGGTGCTCATCGACCCGACCGGTGCGCAACTTGGCGCCTGGCAGCCCGGGACCTTCCCGGGCTTCACCGTCTTGAACGCGCCCGGCGCGCCGGGCTGGTTCGAGCTGCACACACGCAACTATGCCGCCGCCGTCGACTTCTACCGCTCGGTGTTCCGGTGGGACACCAACGCCGTCGGTGACACCGACGAGTTCCGGTACACGACGATGCGCGACCCCGACGGCCAGGGCGAGCTGGCGGGGATCATGGACGCCGCCGGGTTCCTGCCCGAGGGTGCCGGTTCGCACTGGTCGGTCTACTGGGAGGTCAACGACGTCGACGAGACGGTGGGCAAGGCCCAAGCCCTCGGGGGTTCGGTCCTGATGGGCGCGGCGGACACCCCCTACGGCCGCCTGGCCACGGTCACCGACCCGGCGGGCGCCCAGTTCAAGCTACGCGCCCCCAAGTAAGAGGAGACACATGCCCAAGATCACCCCGTTCCTGTGGTTCGACAGCCAAGCCGAGGGAGCCGTTGATGGACGCCTTAACGCGAGATCGTGCCGATCAGGTTCTTGATGCTCAGCCACACGCACAATGTTCGACGACCCGGGCCGGCACCTCGATGCCTCGACCTGGCCTGCGCTGACACAGTTGCAGGGTCGCGGTTCTCGGATCTCGGCGGGTAGCCCGCGGCGAGCACCTTGGTCACCTCCGGCGCCGGCGTTGGGGCCATGCCTCTCGCTACGGTCAAACTCGCGCCGGGCGAGTTCAGCTTGCCGGCCAAACTCGTCTCTCAAGTCGAAGCGGTCCCGGTGGCCGCGCTGGTGGCGCAAGCCAAAAAGCGGCCCGCCGACGCGGAACCGCCGCAGGCACTGAAGGCAGGCACTCCAGCCTTTAGCAAGGGAGGCAAGAGTGGCCGGAGCAGGTGGCCGCCGCGGTGGCAAGAGCCCCTGCCTCTCCGAGCTGAAGCTTGGGGCTCACCGGTAACCGGCTCGCGTCGGGGCGCCAATTCAACGCGCCCCGACGCGTCGACTGCCATGCTGTCCCCATGGAGTTCGCTGCACTTGTGGCCGAGTTCGACGAACAGATGCGCCGTCACCCGGCGGCCGAGCCGGGTACCCATGTAGAGCACAGCAAACATGTCACACGGGTCGTTGCCGAGGGCAACGGGTGGAGCGGGGTCCTCTGGAGCGATCTAAGCCATGGTGACGCCGAGGAAACGATCGCGGCTGAGGTTGAGCGGTTCTCTGACCGGGTTCAACCGTGGGAGTGGAAGTACTACTCCTACGACCGTCCTCCCGACCTGCCTTCCAAGCTGCGGGCTGCAGGGTTCGCACCCGGCGCGGTTGAGGCCGTGCTGGTCGCAGAGCCCGCCGGGCTCGCCATCGATTCGGTTATGCCCACTGGGATCGAGCTGGTCCCGGTTAGGGACGAGCTCGACGTGGAGGCCCTCGTGCGGGTACACGACGAGGTCTTCGGAGGCAGCCATTTCGCCATCGGTGAGGCTGTTCTCGCAGGGATTGCGTCCCAGCCGCAGTCGGTTGCGGCTGTGGTCGCCATGGCCGAAGGACGCCCCATCTCAGCCGGACGGGTTGAGTTCCCGAAGGGTAGGGATTTCGCCACGATCTGGGGTGGTGGCACACTACCCGGCTGGCGAGGACGAGGCGTCTTTCGTTCACTGGTCGCCTACCGCGCTGTCCTGGCTAGGCAGCGTGGCTACCGGTACCTGCAGGTCGACGCCTCCCCCGAGAGCCTGCCCATCTTGTTGCGGCTCGGCTTTGTCGAGATCGCGAAGACCGTCCCGTTCCTCTACGAGGTGTGAGGAACGCCTGTTCTAGCCCGAACTTACTTGGCCTATGACG
>PMLI01000371.1 GCA_003158835.1 Acidimicrobiaceae bacterium | reverse complement strand
GCCAACTCCTTCATCCACCAGAACGTGGTCGACGAACACACCGAGATCTACCTCCAGCTCTCGGTCGACGGTCACCCGGCCGCCGCCTCGACGTACAGGTGTGACGACGATGCCCTGGTCAGCCTGGTCGACAGGACCTTGGCCGCGGCGGCGCTGCGGCCCGCCGACCCCCTGTGGGCTGGTCTCGCCCCGCCGGCCAGGCTGCTGAGCGCGCCGGACGTGCACTTCGACGCGGCCACGGCCCGGGCCGGGCCGGCCGAACGGGCCGAAAGCGTCGCCGCCTTCGTCGCGGCCGGAGGTGGCCTCGAGGGCGCGGGGTTCTGCGAGACGAGCACCAGCCGCCGCGGCTTCGCCAACTCGGCCGGCCAGCGTCTCGAGAGCCGCGACACGAGTGCCGCCCTCGACGCCATCATTCGCCGACCCGGCTCCGATGGCGTCGCTTCCACGTACTCCTGCCGTTTCGCCGACCTCGACGGCGCCGCCCTCGGCGCTCATGCCGCCGCCCAGGCCCGGAGGGGGGCCGGCCCGGTCGAACTGCCGGCGGGCCGCTACGAGGTGGTCCTCGAGGCGCGCTGCGTCGCCTATTTGATGGACTTCTTCACCCTTTACGGCTTCAACGGGCGGGCGCGGAGCGAAGGCCGTTCCTTCGTGGCGCGGGGGGAGCGCCAGATCGACCCGGCCCTGAGCATTAGCGATGATGCCACCGACCCGCGCCAGGTGGGGCCGGTCTTCGACGCCGAGGGTACCCCGAAGCGCCGCGTGCCCCTGGTCGAGGCCGGGATTGTTACCGGCGTCACCCACGACCGGCGTAGCTCCGCCATGGCCGGGGACGGGGCGACTACGACCGGCCACGCCGTCGCCGGCGGGGAGTCCTTTGGAGCCCTCGCCACGGCCACGTTCATCGAGCCCGGCGCGGTCGGCCCGGTGGTCGGCGCGGTCGGCCCGGCCGCGTCCCTCGTCTCCGAGGTGGAACGGGGGCTGCTCGTCTGTGACTTCTGGTACACCAGGGTCCTGGACCCCAAGACCCTCGTTGCCACGGGCCTGACCCGCAACGGCGTGTTCCTTATCGAGCGCGGCGAGATCGGCCCGGCCGTCAGCAACCTCCGCTTCACACAATCCTACGTCGCCGCCCTGGCGCCGGGCCAGGTCCTCGGCGTGGGTGACGACGGCCGGCTGTCGCCCGGAGGCCTGCATGTAAGCCTGCATCACGCGCCGAGCCTGCATTTGGCGAGCTGGAACTTCACGGGGAATGCCTCGGCCTGACCGCTCTATCGCCCCTTTCTTCGCCACCCGTCGACAAACGCGGCCCTTCCCGAGCCGTTACCGTCTCGCCGCTCACGGAGAAGCGGGCCTGCCCGAGCGATCAGCCGGCCGCCGTCCTAGCCGTAGTTGAGAAGGGACCAGGAGCTGAAGATCTGCAACCCCAGGTCATGCGGCCCCGCCCACAACTTGGCGCTTACGGGCCCGTACACGATGGTGACGACCACGGCGTAGTCCCCGGTCACGCCCGCCGCGATCGAGCCGTCTTGCGCGCCCGGGCTGGCCTGGGTGCCGTAGGGAGCGATCACCGCTGCCCCCACGAACGCTTCCATGCCCGTGCTGCGGCTCGCGTACCCGGTTGTGATCATGTCGGCGACGGCCAACCCCCACACCCCGTCCGAGCGCGACGGCCCTAATGGGGCCATGTCGGCTGGCAGCCCGCGGCCCTTTAGGACATTGATGGCATAGTTCTCACCTGTCTGCACCACACTTTGGACGCGCCGCGCCGCGCCCCCGGGGGAAGTGCGCGGCGGGTAGAGCCGGAAGAGGTATACCCCCTCCTTATGGTCGGCCGACGCGTACGACAGTTCCGAGGTGGACAGCGTGCCGGTCACCTTGGCCGATGTTCTGTACACCGGGAAGGTGATCTTCGGTAATGCCTGGAGGCGCCAGCTCGAAGGGGCACAGATCCCGACGTTCATCGCCTTGGACAGGGCCGGAGCCAGGTTGGTGCCGATGTAGTCGTCTTTAGGCCCCAAAGACAACGAGCCGGCCAGGTTGCCCCCGACATATAGCTCCGCCCGGTNNCGTCTGCGGCCAGGAAGCGGGTAACGAACTGGAAGATGTTGTACTGGCTGTCGTAACGGCCGCAGTTTTGCTGGCCGTGCCCCCAGCAGGCCGTTTCGGAGATGGCGCTCCACCGGGCCCCCGGGGCGGGGCGCTCGTACCACAGGACCGTGATCGGCATCCCGGCCATCCGGTAGGCCGTCGTCCCGGCCGGGACCGGGACATCGAGCTCGAGGTAATTGGGATCGAGAAAAGCGCCCAGGCCCTTCACCGTCAGTGTCTTGCCGTAGGGGCCGGCTGTCACCTTACCGGTGGCCATGGAACTGGTCAGCAGGGCTTGGCTTTTGGTGATGGCCGTCCTCAATGCGACCGAGCTCTTGCCCTCCTGGGATCCGGCCAGAGCCTCCAATGCCTCCATGCCCCCGGCGAACCAGGCCTGTTGCAGCCCGTAGCTCGTCGGCGGCTGGGGAGTGGTGCATTTGGCCAGTGCGCTCCCGGCGGGGCAGGAATAGAGCATGTGCGCTACGCCCGCGTAAAAGGACTGCGCGGCCGCCTGGTACCGGCCCATGGCGAGATCGGCGATGCCAAGGTCCATCAGGTCGACGGGGTTCGCCGGGTCGAGCTGGGCCGCTTGGTGGAAGANNGGCCCACTCCTCCGCCGACGATCCATAGCGTGTAGTAGCTCCAGCCCACGTTGAGCACCTGGCTGGCGTCGTGGTTTCCCAGGTTGTAAGCCTCGAGTTCGTCGCCGGCCGACAGGCGCGCCCAGTGCGGGGAGACATTGGAGACAAAGCCGGCCCCGATCGCCTCGGACCCACGGAACGCTTCCGCCGCGGCCCGCTCCGAATAGGCCAGGGCGTAGTCAGGACGGAGCCTTATAGCGTCGGTGAAGTCGTTGATCGCGGTTTGGTAGCCGGCCGGCGTTGCCACCTCGTCCATGGCCGTCACCCCGTTGGCATAGGCGGTGGCGGCGGCGCCGGAAGGCGTGCCGGGCTGCCTGGTTAGANNCCCAGACCAGGCCCGTGGCGACCAGGAGCCCTCCCAGGACAGCGAATATCACACGGTTCCTCCCGTAAAGGACGTAGGCGGAACCGAATAGGAACAGGGCCACCGCGATCATCGTCAATATGGCGGTATAAGCATCGACCAGCCTGGACCATTTGTCGGAGACATCGTTGTAGGCGTTTGACTTCGCCTCCACCTGCGTGGCCGAAGAAGCTCTTTTGGCAAAGAAGTCATAAGGGAAATCAGGGTCAGGGTCGCCGTTGGCCAGGTACGGGTGGAGATCGGATGGCACTGCGCCCGCTGTTTGCTGCGCCTGGGCGCTGGCGACTTTGTACAGGTTTGCCCAGGTCGGCGCGTCGCTCTGGCCATAGGTGGCCTCGAGCATTTCCTGGCCGGCTTCGGCTTTCAACGATTGAAGAGCCAAGTACTGCGAGTAATCGCTTTCGGCCTGCTGGTAGGCGCTGGTTTCGGCCGCGCTGCCCTGGAGGCTCAGTTCCTGAGCGATGTCGCCGGCGTTGGAGGCATCCGCCGACGCACGGTTGAGCAGGAACCCGCCCAGGGCAGCGATGAACGTCGCCAGCACAATCGTTATGGTGAGAAAGCGCGCTGTCGGCTTGGCCGGCGGCTTGGTCTCCGACCTCTCCGGCCCCTCGCCCGCTCCATCGGCCACGGGACCGCCGTCGGCCGGCGCGGGCGGGGCGGGCTGGCCCGAGTGGGCGATTTCGACGGCGTCGCCGGCCTCCGCCATGGCCTCGAGCGCCATCTCGCCCAGCGGTTCCTCCATCATGCCAATCCCGCCAGTACGGTGACGCCCAACGCCACCGCCATCGCCACGACACCGGTTGCCAACGAGCGCGCCCGGCGGTGCCGCCAGCCCAGGTAGGACAGGGTGAGGAAGAACACCGCCACGATTACAAAGGCGCCGGCCAGGACAACTTCCTGGGCCCGGGAGCGGTCGCCGGCGGCCGTGGTCTCCAGGGCGCTGGTATGAGCGCCGTCCAAGGTCCGCAGCCCCGAAGGGTCTTGGCCGGGCTGCACGCAGGGCGACTCCACCTCGCTGGCCCGCAAGCCGGCCTGGTCGTACAGAACCGATCCGCCGCTGCCTCGGCTGGAGGGCCAGTAGCAGACGAAGCCCGGGATAAGAGCCCTTTCCTGGGCACCCTCGACCCGTGCCCTCGCCTCCAAGGCGCGGGCTTGGGCGGGCTCGTCCTTGGCCCATGCCGCCGCCGCTTGCGAGTAGAGGGTGCTTTCGGCCACGGTGTGCTCCTGGTAGATCTCATTGAGGCGGGCACCGAAGTCGACGTAGCCGTCCTGCTCGGCTTTGACCGTC
>PMLI01000266.1 GCA_003158835.1 Acidimicrobiaceae bacterium | reverse complement strand
TTCACCATGCGCACGGCGCCCGAAGCGTCCTCGGCGTAGCCGTCCGCCCCGATCTCGTCCGCATAGCTCTTGGTGATGGGCGCCCCGCCGACCACGATGCGGACGTGGTCACGCAGACCGGCCGCCTTGATGGCCTCGATGGTGGTCTGCATGTTGGTCATGGTGGTAGTGAGCAGGGCCGACATCGCCACCACGTTGGCGCCGTCCCGGATGGCCTGGACGAACTTCGCGGCCGGGACGTCGACGCCCAGGTCGACGATCTCGTAACCCGAGCCCTCCAGCATCATCGCCACCAGGTTTTTGCCGATGTCGTGCAGGTCGCCCTCGGTGGTGCCGATCGCCACCTTGCCGCTGGACGCCACCCCCTGCTCGACCAGACGGGGTTTGAGCACGGCCAGCGCCGCCGTCATGGCCCGGGCCGCCACCAGCATCTCCGGCACGAACACCTCGCCGTCCTCGTAGAGCTTGCCCACCTGCGCCATGCCCGCGATCAGGCCTTCGCGCAGCACCGTCCCGGCGTCGGTGCCTTCGGCCAATGCCTCTGTCACTTTGGCCACCGCCACCTTTGCCTGACCGTCTACTATCGCCTCGCGAAGCTCATCGAGTGTGGCCATGTCTTTCCTACTCCGTTCTCCCTGCCTGCGTTACGTTCCTCTGGCCTGAGTAACGCCTCATAAACCGGCGCGATTGTTACTTCTCGCGTCTGAAAAACTGTAACGTCTGGCGGCGGCAAAGGGCAAAGGGGTCAGGCACTGGCACTGGCACTGGCANNACTGGCACTGGCACTGGCACTGGCGGCGATGGCGGCGATGGCGGCGATGCGCGCCCCGTCGGGCACGAACGCCTTCGTCACCTTGCTCGAGACCGCCGCCAACCAGCACTGCCAGGCCGCCAGCCAGAGGGGGCGAGACCACAGGGCGCCTTCGAGGCGATCGACTTCGTCGGCGGTCAGGGTGACGTGGGCCTGATAACCGGTGAGGACGTCGTCGACGTGCTGAGGGCTGACGCTGACGAGCAAAGCGGCGAGGGAGGCGAGGCGAGGGCCCCGTCCGGCGCCCGTCCAGTCGACGAGCACGGGACCGGCGGGCGTGACGATCACGTTGGCGGGCACGGGATCGGGGTGGACGAAGGACTCAGGCAGGCCCTGGCAGTGGTCGCCTCTCGGCAATAGTTCTTTGATGGACTGGTAAATCTGCTGGTATTCGGCCGGGACACGCCCGTCCAGGTCGGCCAGGAGGGCAGCCGCGGCAGCCAGGTCCTGACCTGGGTAACCCTCGTAGTCAGGTAGGTGGTGCAACGAGCCGGCCGGGCGCTGGGTCGGCCCGGGCTCGGTGGGCAAGGCGTGGAGCCTCCCCAGCATGTCGCCCAGGGCGCGCCGGGTGGCCGGGCTTTCTCGCACCGCCCGGCCCTCGACGTGCTCGGTCACCAGGACGGCCCGGCCGTCGAGCCACGACACGGGCCCAGGGTGGGCGCAGCGCTCGGCCGGGACGTCGTGGCGCTCGAGAAAGCGCAGCACTTCGGCATCTCCGGCGGCGCGCTCCACGGGACGGCCGATCACGAACAGGCGCGCCACCCAGGCCGGTCCCGCCTCCTGTTCGATCTTCAGCACGCCGGCGTCGAGCCTGGTGGCAGCGGCGATGCGGATGCCGTAGTGACGCGCCAGGTGGGCCGGAACAGCCTCGGCGCCAGGGCGCCGGTACACATCCCTGATCACTGTCCCGATCCTCGGCATTACTCGGTCCTGGTCCCAGGCTTTACTGGCGCCGAAGGCGCATCGCCCGGTACGAGACCGGCAGGTCGTCTCGCCGGGTGCGCCGTTGGAGGCCGACATGGACCTGGTGATAGCCGGCAGGAGAGCCACCGGCAGGAGAGCCATCGACAGGACCACAGGAGTGGCCGGGAAGGTCCGAGGCTTCGGTCCGGATCTGCACGCCAACATTATGGGCCGGGCCGGCCCCGGTAGCCGAAGTCGCCATATCGGGTGGGCGAGTTGCTCAGGCGAGGCCGGATGGTCTCACTCGGCTGGCGCAACTACGGTGGTGCCGATGGAGGGGCTAGGGACCACTATCGCGGCCCGAGAACGGGCCAGCGTGCTCCCCGCCCTGGCGGGTTTCGATTTCACGTTCCTACCCGGAGATCCTCCCCGGTCGGGACGTTTTGCCGCCTTCCGCTTGGACGCCGACCAGGACGAAGAGCTCCCGGATGACCAACTCGGGGCCCTCGGTCGTCAGGCCACGATCGAGCTCGCCCTCCCCGCCGGTAAGTCCGTCCGGCGGCGACGAGCCCCGGCCGTCCTCCTTCCGATCGCAACCGTGCTGCCGTTGCTGCTCGACCTCGAAGATTCGCCGTCCACGACGGCCACGGCGCGTACCTGGGCGACCGTGCTGACGGCCGGCATCAGCCTGGTCGCCCGCGGCCGCCTGCACCCAGTGGTCAGCCCGGGCGGTGTGGATGCCTGGCGCGCCGGCCCGTTCGACCCGGGTGACCACATCCTCCTGGAAGAGCTGGCGAAGGCGATGCCGCCCCTCGGGTACGCCGTCCCCCTGGCAACTGCGAAGCCCCCGCTAAGAACCCACTCCCCGGCGTTCCTCATCACCGCGGCGTGGGACGCTCTGGCCGACACCCTCCCAAGGACGGCGGCGGCGGCGACAGCTAGCGGCGGGCCATTGTTCGCCGCCACCGAGCCGGCACCGGCGACCCAGTTGCGCCCCTGGCTGGCTGAGGCGTCGGCCGGTCTTGACGGCGGGGCCAGCTTCGCCCTGCGCGTCGAACTCGGTGACGCCGTCGAGCCCGAGCCAAAAGGGGTGCTCCAGGTCTCGAGCAAGGTCGACCCGAGCCTGCTGGTGGACGCGGCCGACCTGTTCGCCATGCCGGCGGCACTGCTCGCCCGCTTCGGCGCGGACGCTGAGCGCGACCTGCTCCTGGCGCTGCGGCGTGGGGCCCGGGCCTGGGAGCCGATCAGTGCCCTGCTCACCCAGCAGGTACCGGGCTCATTAGGGCTCGACGACGACTTGCTCGCCGACCTGATGCTCGACGGTGCCAGCGAGCTCGAGAGCGCCGGGATCGCCGTCCTGTGGCCAACTGAGCTCCTTACCGGTGGGCTGAGCCTGCGGGCGGTCCTGACGCCGACGCCGGCGGCGGTGACCGAAGGGGGCTTCGATCTGGGGTCGCTCGTCGACTTCCACTACGAGCTCACCGTCGACGGCGAGGCACTCCGCCCCGAAGAGATCGAGATGCTGGCCGAGGCAAAACGCGGCCTGGTACGCATCCGGGGCCGCTTTGTCGCCGTGGACGCCGCACTCATTGCCAAAGCGCAGGAGCGACGGTCACGGCGGGTCACGGCGGCGGCGGCGCTCGGGGCCCTGCTCGCCGGCAAGATCGAGGTCGACGGAGAGTTCGTCGACGTCGCCGCCGAAGGTGCCATCGCCGAGATGGCCGACCGCCTGCGCCGGCTGTCTGCGGGCACGCTGGCGTCACTGGCGCCGCCGGACGCGCTGGTCGCCGAGCTGCGGCCATACCAGCTCCGAGGCCTGGCTTGGCTGGCGGGCATGAGCGAGCTCGGGCTCGGCGGCTGCCTCGCCGATGACATGGGGCTGGGCAAGACGGTGCAAGTCATCGCCCTCCATTTGCACCGCCTGCAGGACCGCCAGGCGGCGCGGCTCAAGCTGGCCGCGCCTAATCCGGCCGCGCCCAATCCGGCCGCGCCCAAGCCGGCCGGTCGCCGGGCTCGGCGCCCTCAGCCGGCCGCCCCGGCCGGACGAGATCCAGATCCGGATCCAGGGCCGCCCGCGCCCACGCTCGTGGTGTGCCCTACATCGCTGCTCGGGAACTGGGAAAGGGAGCTTCACAAGTTCGCCCCGTCCGTGCCGGTGCGCCGCTTCCACGGTGGCGACCGCCACCTCGGCGACCTGGCCGACGGGGAGGTCGTGCTCACCACCTACGGCATCCTCCGCAGAGAGACGGAGGCGCTGGGGGGGGCGGGTTTTGCGATGGTGGTGGCCGACGAGGCCCAGCATGCCAAGAACCCCTTGTCGGGTACGGCCAAGTCACTGCGCTCCATCCCGGCGCGGGCGAGGATCGCCCTCACCGGCACCCCGGTCGAGAACCGCCTCACCGAGCTCTGGTCGATCCTCGACTGGACGACCCCGGGACTGCTCGGGCCGCTGGAGCGCTTCCGCCGCACGGTTGCCGTCGCCGTCGAGCGCAACCGTGACCAGGAGGCGACCGAGCGCCTGGCGAACGCGGTGCGCCCGTTCCTCCTGCGCCGCAAGAAGACAGACCCCGCCATCGCCCCGGACCTACCGGAGCGGACGATCACGGACCTGGCCGTGCCGCTCACGACCGAGCAGGTGTCGTTGTACGAGGCCGAGGTGCGCGAAGCCCTCCATGCCATCGCCACGAAGTCGGGCATCGAGCGCCAGGGCCTCGTGCTACGGCTGCTCACGGTGCTGAAACAGATCTGCAACCACCCGGCTCAGTACCTCCACCAGTCCGGGCCACTTCCGGGCCGCTCCGGGAAGCTGGCGGCTCTCGACGAGTTGCTCGACGTCATCGTCGGTGCCGGTGACTCGGTGCTCGTGTTCAGCCAGTTCGTCGGGATGTGCTCCCTGATCGAGGCCCATCTCGCCTCCCTCCATATACCCACCCTCTTCCTTCACGGAGGCGTGCCGGCCCGCAAACGTGAGGAAATGGTCGCACGCTTCCAGGCGGGCACCGTGCCCGTGTTCCTGCTGTCGCTGAAGGCGGGAGGGGTCGGCCTCAATCTCACCCAGGCGACCCATGTGGTCCATTACGACCGGTGGTGGAACCCGGCCGTGGAG
>PMLI01000158.1 GCA_003158835.1 Acidimicrobiaceae bacterium | reverse complement strand
GGGGCCGCGAATGGAGCCTGGCGGCAGCAGCCCTGACCGACGACTGGCTGAGACAGGTATTCGAGGCGGCGTTGGCACCGCCCTCCCCCGGTTCCCGGGCCGGGGCCAGGTGGGGCGGGCCCTTCGGGGCGAGGCGCGCCCGGCGTGGGAGTTCGGGTGCCAATGCCAGCGGGGTGGCGCTCCTGGCCGTGGGCAGCCTGGGCCGGCGTGACCTGGCCCCGGGCAGTGACCTGGACCTGCTGCTGGTGCATGACGGCCGGCCCGATGTTTCTGAGGTGGCGGACCGCCTCTGGTACCCGATCTGGGACGACCCCATGCCGCTCGACCACAGCGTCCGCACCCTCTCGCAGGTGGGCCAGGCGGCTGAGTCCGACCTCCGCGTCGCCCAGGGCCTCCTCGACGCCCGGCCCGTGGCGGGCGATATGGAACTGGGCACAAAGCTGGTGGCTCTGGGCAAGCGCCTCTGGGAAAAGCGGGCCGGGGTATGGCTCCCGGCCGTACTGGACGCCCGTGAGGGCTCGCGGCAGGCCCATGGCGACGTCGCTTTTCTGCTCGAGCCTGAGCTTCAGGAGGGCCGGGGCGGCCTGCGTGACCTCCAGGTCCTGGCTCTGTTGGCCGCAGTCACGCCGGTGGTGGCGGCTGTGGTGGCGGCCGAGGGGCTTGGCCCCGCCGGTGACATGCTCCATGCCGTCCGCATCGAGCTCCAGCGCGCCACTGGCCGGCGCAGCGAGCGCCTGATGCTTGAAGACCAGGACCGCGTCGCCGCCGCTCTGGGCCTGGATAGCCGGGAGGCCCTGGCCGGGGCCGTGGGCGAGGCGGGCCGGACCGTCTCCTGGCTCACCGAGGACGCCGAGCGCCGGGCGAGGTCCTGGTTGGCCGGCCCGAGGGGAAGGGCTGGTTCCGCCGATAGGGCGCTGGGACCGGGCCTGGTGCTAAGAGACAGTGAGGTCGTCGTCCCCGGCCCGGAGCCGGTCCGGGAGGACGCGACGCTGGCATTGCGGGCGGCGACGGCCTCAGCGGAGTTGGGCGTGCCCATGGCCCGCTCCACGATGGGGCGGCTGGCGCAGGAGGCGCCGGTGCCCGAGAGCCCTTGGCCGGGGGACGTCACGCGGGCCTTTGTCAGGCTGCTGTCCGTGGGCCCGGCGGGCGTGCATGCCATCGAGACGCTCGATCAGCTCGGGATTTGGGAGCGTTACCTGCCCGAATGGCCCCACGTCCGCAACCGGCCCCAGTTCAACCCCTACCACCGCTGGAGCGTCGATCGTCATCTGCTGGAGACCGTGGCCGGCGCCGCCGCCCACGTCCGGGAGGTGAGCCGCCCCGACCTTCTCGTCCTCGGAGCACTCCTGCATGACATCGGAAAAGGGACGGGCCATGACCATTCGGAGTCGGGCGCTGGCATTTCGGCCGGGATCGCGGTGCGCCTGGGCTTGTCCAGCGAGGACAGGCAGGTGCTGGACAGAATGGTCCGCCACCACCTTCTGCTGCCCGACGTGGCCACCAGGCGGGATCTCGAGGACCCCGCCACTGTGGCCGCGGTGGTCGACATTGTGGGCGACGAGACCACCCTGGACTTGCTGGGAGCGCTCACCGCGGCCGACGGCGAGGCTACCGGCCCGGCCGCGTGGTCGCCCTGGAAGGCCCGGCTCGTCGAGGAGCTCGTCCACCGGGCCGGGGCCGTGCTCGGGGGCCGGCCGGTGCCCCCTGGACCGGTCTTTCCTTCCCCACACCACCGGCACATGATGGACGCCGGCGGCGTGCAGGTCGTGCCCAACCACCGCCAGCTCGTGGTGGTCGCTCCCGACCGCCCCGGCCTGTTCAGCGATGTGACGGGCGCGCTGGCGCTGCATGGCATCGGTGTGCTTGAGGCGCGCGCCCACAGCGAAGCCGGCCACGCGCTCGAGGTGTTCACTCTGGACCTGCACGAGCACGCCGACCCCCAGTGGGACCGGGTGGCCGCCGACATAACCGGTGCGGTCGAGAAGCGTTTCAATGTGGGCGAGGCCCTGGCCCGGCGCCCACCCGACCGCCGGGGCCGGCGCCTGGCGGCGCTGCCCGTCCCCGGGGTCCGGGTGACCGTCGACAACGAGGCGGCCACCAATTCCACCGTGGTCGAAGTCCGGGCCCCTGACGCCCCCGGGGTGCTGCACAAGATAACGGCCGCCATCGCCGCGCTCGGCCTGGACATTGTTTCGGCCCGGGTGGCGACGCTCGGAAATGCCGTGGTCGACAGTTTCTACGTGCGTTCCGGCGGTTCCAAGCTGAGCGGCGCCGAGGCGGCGGACCATGTGCGGACGGCACTCGAAGGGGCACTGGGCGAAGCCTCGACGCTCTAGGACTCGTAACACGGCCGAAACATAACGGTCGCGGCTCCGAAACAACCGTCCTCTATCTTTTGGGGAAGCCTGCGGCCAGTGCGGTCGCGAGGTGTGTCTTATCCGCCAACAAGGAGGGCTTTTGTACCACCTTCTAGTGCACCTGCAGGCTGCGACCGCCGCGCCGGCGAGTTATTCAGACCAGCCGTGGCTGAACACCGGCGACAACGCCTGGCAGCTCACGGCGGCTACGTTCGTGGCTCTGATGAGCGTCCCCGGCCTGGCGGTCCTCTTCGGCGGCCTGGTCCAGAAGAAGTGGGTCGTCAACACCATGTTCATGACGTTCGCCGGTTTCGCCGCCGTGCTCATCGTCTGGGTGTTGTGGGCGTACAACATGGGGTTCTGCTCGGCCTGGTTCCACAGCGGTAACTACGCCAACTGCAAATGGACCGGAGGTGACTTATCCGAGCTGTTCCATAACTTCGTGGGTAAACCGGCCACGACGCTCAGCGCCTTCTCCCTCGAGAAACAGGGGAGCATCCCCCAGGTCAACCCCGGCATGCCGGCGTTCGGCATACCCCAGGCCAGCGTGATCTACTTCCAGTTCGTCTTCGCCGCCATTACGCCCCTATTGTTCCTGGGCAGCGTCCTGGGCCGCATCAAGTTCAAGGTCTGGGTCATTTTCGTGCCCCTGTGGACCACCTTTGCCTACGCCATCAACGCCTTCCTGCTGTGGGGCGGCGGCTTCTGGGCCCACCAGGGCGCCGGCGACTTCTCCGGCGGCTACGTCATCCACCTGGCCGCCGGTACCAGCGGCTTCGTGGCTGCGGCGGTGATCGGGCCCCGCCTGAAACGGGACCGGGAAAAGGCCCTGCCACACAGCCTGCCCCTGGTGGCCATCGGAGGCGGCATCGTTTGGTTGGGTTGGAACGGTTTCAACGGTGGTGACCCCTACTTCGCCAGTGCCGACGCCGCCGCCGCTGTCATCAACACCAACATGGCCACGGTGGCCGCCCTGCTCACCTGGGTCATCCTCGACATGTACCTGAGCAAGGCCAAGAAGCCTACGTTCCTCGGTGCCATCAACGGCATGGTGGTGGGGCTGGTGGCGATCACACCCTCTGCGGGCTATGTAAACGGCGCCGGCGCTTTAGCCATCGGGGCCATCGACTCCACCATCGTCTGGCTAGCCTGGAACTACCTGTCCCGCGTCAACTTCATGAAAAAGGTCGACGACGCCATGGGTATCGTCTACACCCACGGCATTGCCGGCCTCTTCGGTGGCCTGCTGCTCGGTGTCTTCGCCGACCCGACGGTGGTCGTGTACCAGAGCGTCGGCGGCAACAAGGTCGACATCACGGGCGCCCTTTACGGGCATCCCGGCCAGATAGGCCTCCAGTTGGGGGCGGCGCTCACCGTCATAATCTGGGACGGCCTGGTCACCTTCGCGATCCTGACGGTGATGAAAGCGCTCATGCCGTCCCATTCGTTGCGTTATTCCGATGACATACTCGAGATCGGTGACCTCGCCGTTCACGACGAGGAAGGTTATCCCGACGACCGCGGTGTGACCCGTATTTTGCCGGGCTATGGTGAGGCGGCGGTACATGCCGCAGCCGCTGCAACTGCCTCAGGAGGTCGTGCGTGATGATCCTGGTTACCGCAGTTATCAAACCGCATGCGCTCGACGCCGTCCGGGAGGCCCTGTCCCATGTCGGCATCGCCGGCATGACCATCTCGGAGGTGCAGGGCTTCGGCCGCCAGCGGGGGCACACCGAGGTTTACAGGGGTGCCGAGTACAAAGTCGAGTACGTGCCCAAGGTGAAGGTCGAGGTGCTGACGGCGGCCGAAACGGCCGACGACATCGTGGACGCGATCGCCAAGGCGGCTCGTACGGGCAAGATCGGCGACGGCAAGNNCAGACGTGGCCCGTACCGCCCCTCTGCTGCTGTCAGCAGGGGGGCGGCCCCCCGTGCCGCCGCCAGCAGCCCTTCGCCCTCGGCGCCACCCACCTCAGGACCAGCCGCCGGCGGGCCGGAACTGCCGGCCCTCGGGATGATGGTCGCTTCGTCGTGGGGCTGGCGGATCCTGGCCGTCTTCACGTTGGTGGCCTTCGGCTTGTGCATCACGTTCTTCCTTGACGGCCACACCGTATTCGGCGTGCTGTGGTTTGTGATCACCGCCGGGTGGGGCCTTTTCGCGTACAAGTTGAGGCTCCGCCACCTGGCCTGGGCCCAGTCGTACTGAGGGCGCCAGTCCCAGGGACCGCCACTCAGCCGATCGGGCCAGTAGGGACGATCGGGCCAGTAGACTACCGGGCCGCTGCTTTATGTCCCGGGCCCGCCGGTTTATGTCCCGGGCCCGCCGGCAGCCCCGCGGTCTTCGCCGAAACGGAGATGGACTCGGCGCTCGGCAGCAGTTCCTCCCACGTGTTCCCGGGGGCCAGCGTGATCTTGGTTCCATCGGTCTCGGTGAACGTCGTCGTTTGGGCCAGCGTCGGACGGTCCCAGGT
>PMLI01000362.1 GCA_003158835.1 Acidimicrobiaceae bacterium | reverse complement strand
CTTCACCACCCGTGGCCAGCGGCTAGAGGAACAGGTCGGCCTCCTGCGCCGCCTGTGGACTGAGCGTACCGTGACCCATCAGGGCCGCTTCGATCGGGTGAACGGCGCTGGTCTAGCGCCCCTGCCGGTGCAGCGTCCCATACCTGTCTGGCTGGGGGGCATGTCGCCGGCGGCCTATCGGCGGATCGGCAGGACCGCCGACGGCTGGTTCCCGTTGATGGCCCCCGGGCCGGACCTGGACGAAGCCCGAGCGGTAATCGCCAAGTCCGCCACCGGCGCCGGCCGCGACCCTGCGGCCCTGGGCATGGAGGGCCGGGTCGGCTACGGGCCGGGAGGCGCCGAAGAGGTGGCCGAGGGCATTCGAGCGTGGCGCCAGGCGGGTGCCACCCATGTGTCAGTCAGCACGTTGGGGTCAGGTCTGGCTAGTACCGACGCCCACCTAGCAGCCTTGGCTCGTGCTGCGAGAGCCACGAACCTCCAACGCTAACCCCACCAGGAGCATGATCGAGGAGCACTGGGGACCTAGTCCTATTGCAAGCTAACGTCGTACGTACATCTAACGTCGCGGATGTCAATCGCGGGGGCCGCTGAGGGCAGTGACAAGCTGCGTGCGGCCCGGGGCGGCTTCGGCGTCCAGTTGGACGGCGTCGATGGCGCGCTCCACCCGCCAGCCCGCTCGGCTGATCAGCGCGAGGTGGGCGCCGAGCGGGAGGATCGTCTGCCACGGCTCGGCACTCCCGGAGGCCCGCCGGGCGTTGGCGACGGCGGTCACCTGCTCAGAGGCGACGCCTTGGCGGTGCACGGCCAGGCTGACCGCCAGCCTGCTGCCCGGTGCGGCGCGGGACCGCAGCCCGGCCAGGAGGCGGGCACAGGTCGGCTGGTCCAGGTAGACAAGAACGCCCTCGCAGATGAATAGCGACGGCCGGCCGACGTCGTGCCCGCAGCCACCCAAAACGGCAGCCACGTCGTCGGTCCGGAAGTCGGCGGCAGCCAGGGTCAAGCCGGCGGTACCCGACGTGACGGCTCGGAGCCGTTGTCCACGTTACCCGGCGTACTCAGTTTCCTAAGCACGTAGTGAAGATGAACGTAGTTCTTCATGGCGTGGGTGTATGAGACGCTACAGCCAGATGTCGTGGGGTTACATGCAGTGGGGTCGAACTCACACTCGATCGAGTCATCGGCCGTATTGTAAAATCCCGAGAGATCGGTGTTGTAAACCGGGTTCTCATCCGCGTACCCATACGCATCCAGCGTTTCGTTGAAATCGGGGTCGACCGACAGGAACTCACCAGTATTCGGGTCATACCAGCGCGCAACACAGACCCCGCGTGCGTTCTCACGTAGTTCGGGCGTGCATGGCCTATTTGAGCTGCGGCATTGCAGAGGGGCGGGCCGAGGTGCGCCTACGGTGGGAGAGGTTTGCGCGGACGCGCCGCTCCGGCCGCGAAACGAAGCCTGGTGGTGGCGCACCGGCTCACGTTGTCATCTTCTCACCTGCTCCGGACGCGGCCCGGGAGCGTGGCCGAGGCGGCCGCCGGGCGTTCGGACCACCGCTCAGCCCGGGCGGTACCTCGTGGCGTTATCAGGCGGTCCCTTTGTGCCGCAGGTGGCGATGCCGTTCGACGAGGCCGGGCAACGGCCGGGCACGCACAACATCACCGTCGACCTCGACGACCTGGGCCACGGCGCGAGCGGCGCCCTCGCCGACGATCAACCAGGCTCCTTCGACCATGAAGCTTGGGTCCCGGGCCTCGTCGACAAACGACCAAGGCAACCCGGGCTCGTCCTCGCTGTTGAGGTCGACCACCAGGTCGACTTCGTCCAGGTACGCCTCCGTCATGGCTCAGTCGCCTCCTTGGTGGTGCTTGTTGGCCATGGTCTCATGTTGGCACGACACGAACCGGGCGACCACTAGCTCAAGGTCGGCCGCGGCCAGGGTCACATGGGGAGCCCTGAACGTCGGGACTACTTCGATGCCGGCGGCGGCGAGGTCGTGGCAACAGAATACGACGACGGTGGCGAAGCGCTCCCCAGGTACCGCCACTTGGCTCCCTAGGTCGTGAACTGTACGCGGTGTCGTGCAGGATCGTGAATGTGGCAAGTTCAACTCCAGTCACCTGGACCTGACCGGACACTTCGCGAACCCCCTTCTGCCTGCACCTTTGCAGGTCATCATCGACCTAGCGAACGAACTGGTAGTTGCTTGAGTTGACGATTGTCTTCAAGTAACCCTCGAACCTTCAGAGAAGAGGTGCGTCCGCCTGATGTGACCCGACTTCGACGCCCAGGCTGAGTGCTCACACCGGCTTTGGCCCCTACTCAGGCTCGGCCACGCTCGCGCACTCGACGGTGGCCTCATTCCCTCGCTTGCGGATCACGAGCAGGACGACGGGGATGGCCAGCGCAGCGATGCTAGCGGCCACCTCGAAGCCGCGAGCGAACCCGACCTGCAGGGCATGAGTAATTGTCAAGTGTTGTGGATGAGATTTTTTGCTCAGGCGGCGACGGACCCAGTTTCGGCGACTTCAGGTTCGGTCTCGGCTGGTCTCCTCTCTTGTAGTTTGCCGTCGATGAAGGTGGCACCGGCCCGTACCAGTGGGACGAGCTCGGGAGCGGATATCTTGTGCCAGCGGGCCTGGGCGGCATCGAGCAGCTTGTAGGCCATAGCCAGGGCGGCCCTTCGTGACCCCGCGCCGCGGGTAACCCTGGTCCTCAGCCTTACGGTCGAAAACGTCGACTCGATTGGGTTACTGGTCCTCAGGTGGGCCCAGTGTTCCTTGGGGAAGTCGTAGAAGGCCAGCAAGGTGTCGAGTTCGTCCATGATCTTCTTGGTCGCCTTGGGGAAGTCCGAAAAGGCGTCGGCGAAGGACTTGGCGGCGGTGAGCGCCTCAGTGCGCGACCCAGCGTTGTAGATGGCCTGGATGGCCGATTTAGCTTGTGGGTGAAGACGTTTTGGTAACGCGTCAACTACGTTCGCAGTCTTATGGACCCAGCACCTTTGCTCTTTGGTAGAGGGGAAGACATCTCTCAGCGCCGCCCAGAAGCCCAGGGCGCCATCGCCCACGGCCAGCACGGCACCACCCAGGCCGCGCTGGCGCAGGCTGCGTAGCAGGGCGGCCCAGGACTCCTTGGACTCCCGGTAGCCGTCGGCCAG
>PMLI01000376.1 GCA_003158835.1 Acidimicrobiaceae bacterium | reverse complement strand
ACCACCGTGGACCGCAGAAGTGGGTCAATCACACATCGTATGACCGGCACGCCTGGTCTTTGGTGGTCCACCTCCGCGGAAGGCCCGATCTCACTATCTGTGGTAAACTTCGCCACTCACAGCGTCGAAACGCATCTTCCTACCAACTACGCCCTGTGCTACCTCGGTGAGGGGACGGTCATTGCCGAAGGCGTACGCCCGCAAGCGCACCAGGGCTTCGCGCACGCTGACCCCGAGTTGAGCTGCGACCATGCCCGCGGCTTGGTGGACGACATAGTGGAAATCGGCGCCCGCTCCCAACGCAGCCGCGAGCTTGCCGGGCGGCGCGCCGGTCTNNGCCATGACAAGGGCGTCGGCGTGCTGGTCGTCGCTGAGCGGCCCGACCCGGTCGCAGCAAAGGTTGAGCGCGCCCAGACGTACTGCTCCGACCTGGAGCGGGAAGCCGAAGACGGCTCGCACACCCACCTCGATGGCCGGAGGGGCAAAGGCCAGCCACCGAGGCGTCTCGGGGTGGGCCAGGTCAGGTTCGAGCACGGGCCAATCCTGGCGGTAGGCGTCCACGCACGGCCCCTCCCCCAGGGCGTACTGGAGCTGTTCGATGACGTTGCTCATCTGGTTAGTGGTGCACAGAGAGCCTTGGGGGACCTCGTCCGACATCAACATGATGCCGGCCCCGCTCACGGCCGTGGCCTCGGCACACACCTCGCACAACCGCTTCGTCCCGAACGCGCCGTCCTTGCCGCCGACAAGCAGGCCGAGCAGCCGTGCCCGGCGTTCACCGCCCTCTCTCCACTCAAGCCCTTCCCGGACGGTCACCTTCGTCATCCGCTCTGTTCCAGCGGACCGGTGCGCGCCGCCCGGGCGGGGAGGATGCTGACGAGCCCGGCCCGTGCCGGGATGCCCTCGGGCGCTGGTTTGTACATGACGGGCCGTCCATCGTCCCGCGGGGTGGGCGACACTGCTACCCAGGAGATGAGCGCGTTCCTCGGCACTTCTCCGGCTATTTCGGGGCTGGCGCCGAGGAGGTCGTTCCACCCGCAGGCATCGATGACGCGCTGGACGCGAGCCGACGGCGCCCTCAGTGTCAACGACCGCGACCGTTGCCGGAGGAGCTCCCGGGCCCGGACGATGGCCCTGAGCGTCGACACGCCCATGAACTTGACTTCGCTCAGGTCGAGTACCACGTCGGCGCCGGCGCCGGCGACGGCACCCGCCAACGTGGCGCCCAGCGCGCCATCAGTTGAGAGGTCGTGCTCGCCCCAGAGCCAGATGACGGTGGGGCCTGCCCCGGGCCCCTCCCCGGTCGGCGGAGGTCGGTCAGGAACGCTAAAAAAAGAAGACCCAGCGGGGACCATGGCGTTCT
Source organism: Acidimicrobiaceae bacterium (assembly GCA_003158835.1). GTDB lineage: Bacteria > Actinomycetota > Acidimicrobiia > Acidimicrobiales > Palsa-688 > Fen-671. Next base: position 12,152 of record PMLI01000376.1, on the reverse strand, counting down.
CCTACCTCAGGCAATGCGAAATGTCGCGTTACCAGGGTCTGGAGCACCGCCCCCGGCCAGCGCATGCCGGCCCAACACGTCGGGGGTCTTGCCGTGTCGCCAATAACGGTACACCTTTTTGGGTGCCCCGCCGCGAGAGCACCCGGACGGTAAGTTGAGCTGGCTCCGCTCGGGTAGAGTCGTTCGGCCCTAACTCCTAGGGCCGTTGGGCTCTAACCCTGAGGGCCGATGGCCCTTACTGCTAGGGCCGGCGACCGGCGATCGACTAGTTGCGTGCGCGTACGCCTCGTCGAGCCCCGCCCGCCCGGGCACACGGTATACGACTACGCGCTGCTGCCTCGTCTTGGGCTGCCCCTGATCGGTGCTTTACTCTCCCGGGCGGGCCACGATGTCAAGGTGTACTGCGAGCTCCTTGCTCCCGTGGACCTGGAGGAGTGCCTGGCGGCCGACATCGTCGGCATATCCACCACCACCTCGACTGCTCCTTCGGCCTACCGCCTGGCCGACATGCTGGGTTCGTGTGGTGTCCCCGTCGTGCTCGGCGGGCCGCACACGAGTTTCTGCACCGACGAAGGCCTCGATCACGCACCGTTCGTAGTGCGGGGCGAAGGCCAGGCGACGATGCTCGACCTCCTGGCTTGCCTGGCCAGAGGCGACGACCTCGGTCTCGTCCGAGGCCTGTCCTTCCGAGGCGTGGACGGCGAGCGGCATCACAACGGGGCGCGTGCCCTGACGAGCCAAGCCGAGTTCGTGGCTTTGCCGGCGCCCGACCTCACGCTATTGGCAGGGCACGAGAGAATGGCCACCAAGCCGGTAATGACCCAGTGGGGGTGCCCGTTTGACTGCGAGTTCTGTTCGGTTACAGCTATGTTCTCGAGATCGGTCCGGCACCGCAGCACTGAGCAAGTCGTGCAGGAGATGGCCGCTCTGGGGGCGGAGCGGGTGTTTTTTTATGATGACAACTTCGTCGTCAACAAGGCCCGCACGGCGCAGTTGCTCGAGGCCATGATGGCCGCCGGCCTGAGCTCACCCTGGTTTGCCCAGGCCCGGGCCGACGTCGTACTTCGCTCACCGGCCCAGCCGGAGCTGGACCACCGGTTCCTCGACCTCATGCGCCGAGCCGGCGCTCAGATGGTCATGATCGGCTTTGAGGCCATAACCGATGAGGGCCTGGCCAGCTTGGGCAAACGGCTCTCGGTGGCGACCGAGGAACGTGCCGTGGCCGCCTTGCACAAACATGGGATCGCTGTGCACGGCATGTTCGTAGGCGGGTTGGACACCGATGATGCCTCGAGCGCCACCGCCACGGCCCGCTTTGCCCGGCGCCTTGGTATCGACACATTTCAGCTGATGGCCGAAACACCGCTGCCCGGTACCACACTTTGGAAACGAGCCAGTTCCGAGGGGCGGCTGCTCTCGGAGGATTGGTCGTTGTTCGACGGCCACCAGGTGGTCATGCGGCCGGCCCTCATGTCCCCCCTCGATCTCCAGCTCGGGATCCTGGAGGCGACCCGTCGGTTTTACTCGTGGCCCGGTATCGTCCGGTCCGGCTTGGTCGGAGCCGTCTCTCACTTCCCAACCTTGGTGGGGACGACGGGGCCGGCCGTTCTGCGCCAGCTTCCGGCCCTGGCCAAGATGGCCTGGGCCCGTCGTTGGGACGAGGTGACGCCTTACTTGCAGGACAAGCTGCCCTCGCGGTCCTTCTCCGGGCTGGCCCAGGCCTTCTGGCTCCCTGCCACCCGGATGTACGCCAGACGCCAGCTGAGCGCCTGGTGGGCGGCAGGGCGTTCGCGGGCCCATCTCGAGTTCCTGCGTTCGTTGCCTTCGACCCCTCCGGTGGGGGCCTGATACAAAGCTCCCTCGCCCGCGCTCGGCCTGATGAGGTTCTCGGCCTGATGAGGTTCCCGGCTGGAGCGCCGCTGGTCCAATAGTCTGCGGTCGGAATGGACATCGAGGAACGTCTCAGAGTAGGCCGGCACGTTGTCATCCCCGCCTCCGAGCTCGAGTGGCGCTTCAGTGCCAGCGGGGGCCCCGGGGGCCAGCACGCCAATACCGCCAACACCCGGGTGGAGCTGATCTTCGACGTTGCCGCCTCGGCCGTCCTCGGCCCTCGCCAGCGGGCCCGGCTACTAGAACGCCTCGGGCCTACGACGCGGGTGGTGGTCAGCGATGAGCGCTCACAGGCCCGCAACCGCCAGATCGCCATGGCCCGCCTGTCCCAGCGGCTCACCGAGGCTTTGCACGTCGACAGATCTCGTCGCCCCACTGTGCCCACCCGGGCTTCCCGGGAGCGCCGGTTGCGAGCCAAGCAACTGCGGGGAGCCCGCAAAGAAGAGAGGCGGCCGCCGGCGCCGGAGGCGTGAGGCCAGCAGTACAAAGTTGAGTGAGTTCCACCCGAACGTCGCGCTCTCGTCGGTCACCGCAAGCAGCGGCTGGAAAGCTCGCAAGACCGTGGGGGCTTCTGTAGAGTGCGCCACGTACTGTCGTAGCGAGCTAAGGAGATCCTGTGGCTGAGAGAAAGTCCTACGTTCCCGGCACACCGAGCTGGGTCGACCTGGGGACGGCCGACACCGAGGCCGCGGCGAGGTTTTACGGGGAGCTGCTGGGCTGGTCGGCCGCCTTCGACCCGCGCCCGGAGGCGGGCGGCTACGGCATGTTCACGCTGCGTGGGCGCACCGTCGCTGGGATCGGGACTCAGGCCAATCCCGGGCCGCCCTATTGGGCCGTCTACGTGAGCGTGGCCGACCTTGACGAGACCGCCGCCAAGATCACCCAAAATGGGGGCAAGTTGTTGGCCGGACCGATGGACGTCGTCACCGCCGGCCGGATGGCGGTGGCCCAGGACAGGGCCGGCACGGTCTTTTCTTTGTGGCAACCCGGGGACCACATCGGTGCCGAAATCGTCAACGAGCCCGGGGCTTTTACCTGGAACGAGCTTGCCACCACGGACCTGGCGGGGACGCGTGATTTCTATAGTTCGGTGTTCGGATGGGGCACCCAGAGCGAGGGCGGCGGCGACCATGCCGCCATTTTCACGGTCGGGGACAACGTCGTGTGCGGCGCCCACGCCGCCAACCCGGGCGAGCCCCCGGCCTGGGTGGTGTGGTTCGCGGTCGAGGATTGCGACGCCTCGACAGCCCAGGCCTCCGCCCTTGGGGGTACGGTGCACATGCCCCCGATGGACATGGGCTTCGGGCGCGGCGCGGTGCTGGCCGACCCGCAGGGCGCTGTCTTCGGTATCGGGGCCGTCAACCCCGCCACGTCGGGTTACGGCGGGTAGCGCCCGCTTATGCGGGGGGCGGGGGCTCCGCGGCCGGTGGCAATGTGGGGATGGCCGGACCGGCCGGAGGGGGCACCGGTGCCATGGCCGGTGCCATGACGAGGGCCGGCGCGGACGGCCGGGACCGGCGCTTGGCCACCCGCCGCAACTGCAGGATGCGGGCCGCCCCGCAGCCGACGACTATGGCGGCCCCGACGACGGCGGAGAAGAGCATGGCAACACCCAGGGGCAGGTGGCCGTGGGCGGACACGAAGCTGATGTGGACTTCCTGGCCGTTTTGGAGGATGAAGATGAGCATGGCCACCACCAGCACGATGGCCACGACGGCGGCGGTCCAGGCCCCGCTCAGGCGGGTGGGCCCGACCTTTTCGGAGCCGCGCTCGGGGGCCGGTGCCGGTGCCGGTGTGTTTTGGGGCGTGCCCGGGCCGGGAGCCGGGACCTCGGCCTCGCCACGGTGCATCTTTGCCTATACCCCCGCGACCACGTACTTGATGGGGGCAGCTTACGCCCGACCGGACCGGACCGGAACGGAGCCAGCCCCGGCGGGGTTCTGGTCCACATGACAGCAGGCAGAGCGCCGAGGGGCGCGGTCGTGGCCGGGCGTGAAAAGGGCTGAGGGCACACCGGGACCGTGACCTTCCTGCACGTTGTGGCGTTCGTCGCCGGGGCCGCGATAGTGCTGGCGGTCACGGCCCACATAGTCAGGACGCTGGTGGTGCCGCGGGCACGGCCGACCGTGCTGACCCACGCCGTGGACGCCGGCGTGGACGGGTTTTACCGGCTGATCACCCGGCCCCTGCAGGCCTATGAGCGTAAGGACCAGGTGCTCGCCGGTCAAGGGGCGGTGGTGCTCCTGGTCCAGCTCGTTACCTGGTTGGCGGCCTTCGAGCTGGGCTACACCCTCGTGCTGTGGCCGTTCGTGGCCGGCTTTCCCATCGCCCTGCGCGAAACGGGCAGTTCCATGTTCACCTTGGGCTTCGCCTCCACCGCCGGTACCGCTCCGACCGTCGTCGACCTTTTGGCGGCTGCCACGGGTTTGGTGGTGGTGGCGCTGCAGATCGCCTACCTCCCCACCCTGTACGGCGCCTTCAACCGCCGGGAGACCGAGGTCACATTGCTCATGGCGCGGGCCGGGACCCCGCCCTGGGGCCCGGAACTCCTGGTGCGTACCCGCTACGGGGTCGCCGTACGCAGCGACGACCTCCCTGCCTTCTACAGCCGGTGGGAGCGCTGGGCGGCAGACGTGGCCGAGAGCCACTCCAACTACCCGGTACTGGTCCGCTTCCGTTCGCCTCAAGCCCTGTCCTCGTGGCTGGTGGGGCTGCTGGCGGTGATGGACTCGGCCGCCATGCTGCTGGCCTTGTGCCCAAGCCGCGACCGCATCGAGCCCCGGCGGGCCATCAGGATGGGTTTCACGGCCCTGCAGCAGATCGCCGCCGCCCTGGGGATGGCGGTCACCGCCGATGCTGACCCCGACGCCGAGATACAGCTGCGGTTCGAGGAGTTCGCGGCCGCCGTCGAGATGATGCGCGCCGTCGGCTTCCCCATGGACCGTGCAGCGGACGAGGCCTGGCCCCATTTCCGGGGTTGGCGGGTCAACTACGAGACGTTGGCTTATGCTCTGGCCCGGCATACCGACGCTGTCCCTGCTCCCTGGTCCGGGCCCCGGCGCTGGGCGGCCGAGGCGATACCGGTGCGCCGGCCCCCCAACCGGGCGCCGAAGGACGCCAAGCCGCCGTTTTTCCCCGCCCGGGGAACGGGCTGGCCGGCCCAAAGCTCAGGGCGCCAGGAGGCGGGTGACCCGACGCCGGCCGATTTCGAGGGCGAGGACGGTGACGGCGAGGAGGTAAGCGATGTCACCGGCGGCGCTGGCGGAGAGGTGCCCGAGGCAGAGCTGCCGGCATAGGTCGACCCCCGGGTAGAGGGGCAGCGCCTCGACCGCTACTTGTAGCCACCTGGGCAGTTCGGAAAGGGGGTAGAAGGTGGCGGAGAACAGGAACAGCGGCATACTCACGATGGTGATCTTGTCGAAGTCGGTCCACGAGCGCATGAAGCAGGTGGCGGCGAAGCCCATGGCGGAGAAGGCCGCCCCGAGCAACGTGGCGCAGGGCAGCGCCAGCAGCGCCCACCACGAGCTGGTGTCGCCCAGGGCAGCCATCATGGCCAGGAAGACCCCCGCGTAGAGACCGCACCTGAACGTGGCGAAGCCGATCTCGGCCGCGGCGACGTCAGCGGGCGCCAGAGGGGTGGCGATGACGGCGTCGTACAGCTTGGTCCAGTGGAGCTTGGCGAAGATGTTCCCGGTGCACTCGTAAATGGCGCCGTTCATGGCCGAGGTCGCCAGCAGGCCGGGGGCGACGAAGTCGGCGTAGGGCACCGGCACCCCGTTGGGCCCCGGCACCGTGCCGATGAGGTGCCCGAGACCGATCCCTATGGAGAGCAGGTAGAGCAGCGGCTCGATCACCCCCGTAGCCCACACGTATGGCACGGCCCGGACCTGCACAGAGAAATTGCGGGCTACCAGGGCGCCCGGCCGGCGAGCCCGGCCGGCGGCCCGGGCCAAGGCGGTGACCATCAGCGGGCCAGCCGGCGCCGGTAGCTGTAGCGGGCCACCAGAGCACCGGCGGCGATGACCACCACCAGGTAGGCCAGGTGCCCGAGGTTGGCCAGGGAGCCGACTTGACCGCTGTACAGGCTGCGTGACAGTTGCACGCCGTGCCACAGGGGCAGGACGTAAGTGACGTAGCGCAGGGCCATCGGGAGCTGCGGGACCGGGAAGAAAGTGCCTGAAAACAAGAAGAGCGGCATCATCACCAGCCGGAAGATCACCGCAAAAGGCTGGTCATGGCGCACGGTTATGGCGTAGGCGCAGACCGGGGCGGCGAAGGCCAGGCCCACGAGAGGGCCTACCACCAGGTCGGCCGCGGCCGCCGGCGAGTGCACGGCGCCGAAGGCGGCGCTGGCGGCCAGGTAGAACGCCGTGGCCAGGAGCACCCGCGCCCCGATCCAGGTGAGCTGGCCAACCATGATCTGGTCCACGGATAGGGGAGAGGCCTGCATGGAACGGTAGGTCCCGTTCCATTTGTTCATGTAGCCGAAGATCTCGTAGGTGGACCGGGAGATGGCCACCTGCATGGCGGTGGCGGCGAGAAGGGCCGGGGCCACGAAGGACAGGTAGTTTTCTCCCCCCAGGCTGGCCAGCGCGTGCCCGTGGCCGACCAGGGCGCCGAGCCCGACCCCGAGCGAGGCGAGGTAGAGCACCGGCGAGAGGAAGGTAGTGCCGATGTCGGCTTTCCAGGTGCGCAGGAACTGCGTCCAGAAGTAGCTGAGGGGGCGCAGGGCCACGGGGACGTGCATGGGGCCGGTCCAGTCCGTCGGTTCCGTCAGCCCATCAGTCCGTCAAGTGGCGCCCGGTCAGGCGCAGGAACACGTCTTCCAGGCTGGTGCGGCGCACGAGCACGCTGGCGGGCCGGATCCCTTTGGCGAGCACGGCATCGGCGGTTGCGTCCCCGTCGTCGGTGTACAGCAGCAGCCGGCCGGCCAGGGCTTCCACCCGGTCTGCCATGCCGTCCACGGCCGTGGCCAGGCCCGGCGCCTCCCCGGAGGGGAAACGCAACTCCACTACCTCCCGCGTGACATGGCTCTCGATCAGTTGGCGCGGTGAGCCGCGGGCCACGATGAGGCCTTTGTCCATGACGACCAGGCGGTCGCACAGCTGCTCCGCCTCGTCCATGTAGTGNNGCGATCCGGTCGCACAGCTTGTCCGCCTCGTCCATGTAGTGCGTCGTCAGCACCAGGGTCACGCCCTGGTGCTTCAGGCTGTGCAGCCTGTCCCAGAGCACATGGCGGGCCTGGGGGTCCAGGCCGCTGGTGGGCTCGTCCAGTAGCAGGAGCTCAGGCTCGTTGACCAGGGAGCGGGCGATCGTCAGGCGCCGCTTCATGCCCCCCGAGAGGTCGTCGACCTTGTCGCCGGCGCGTTCGGAAAGGCGGGCGAACTCGAGCAGTGCGGTGATGCGGGGCCGCAGTACCTTGCGGGGGATCCCGAAGTAACGCCCGTAGACGAAGAGGTTGTCGGCCACCGAAAGTTCGAGGTCGAGGTTGTCCTCCTGGGGCACGACGCCGAGCCGTGCCCTGATTTCGGGCCCGTGACGGTCGGGGTCCTGGCCGAGCACCATCAGGTCGCCCCGGCTGCGGGCGGAAGTAGCCCCGATCATGCGCATGGTCGAGCTCTTGCCCGCGCCGTTGGGCCCCAAGAACCCGAACGCCTCGCCCTTGCACACCTCGAAGTCGACCCCGGCTACGGCGGCGAAAGCGCCGAAGTGCTTCTCCAAACCGCGAGCCGAAACCAGAGGTTCTTCCAGCTGCGTCGGGGGTGCTCAGCCGACCCGGCTGGCCAGGACGAAGAAGCCCGAGAGGGGGACGACCTGCACGTTGGCACCGGTGTAAGGCGCCTGGACGATCTCGCCGTTGCCGACGTAGATCGCCACGTGCTCACCGGGGTCGGCCGGGAACACGAGGTCGCCTGGTTCGAGGTCCGACATCGGTATGTGGATCGTGTCGTTGTACTGCGCGCCGCTGTAGTGAGGGAGGTAAACCCCCGCCTGGGCGTACGCCCACATGACCAGGCCCGAACAGTCGAACGCACCGGGCCCGGCGGCTCCCCACACGTAGGGGTCGCCCACCCTGCCCTCGGCCGCGGCAACGGCCTCCGCGGCCGCGGCCGAAACGCCCGGGACGGCTGTTACGGTGGCGGCGGGCGTCGTCGTCGTGGTGGTGGCGGCGGGAGCCTGATCAGCAGTCTGAGATTGTTGGGCCGACCGCTGGGCGGCCTGTTGAGCGGCCAGCTGAGCGGCTTGTTGAGCGGCTTGTTGAGCGGCGCGGGCTTCGGCTGCGGCCTGGGCCGCCCGCTGAGCCGCAGCGGCTGCCTCCGCCCGGGCCAGGGCAGCCTCGGCCGCCCTCTGTGCGGCCAGGCGGGCTTGCTCGGCCCGCTGCGCGGCCAGGAGCTGCTCGCGTTGGATCTCGGCCACCAGGGCGGCGATACGGCCCGTCACCTGCTGCTGGAGGGCGACGAGCTGGTCCTGTGCCGATTGGACCTGGTCGCGGTCTTTCTGCAGTTGGGCTACCTGGGCGGCATCGGCGTTGCGAGCCGCCACCATCTGGGCGCGGGCAGTGCTGGCGTTGGCGGCGGCCAGGCGGAAGCCGTCCTGAGCGTCGGCCTCATTGGAGGCAAAAGTCTGCTCGAGCTCCTGGCGCAGCAGTGCATCGTTGAGGTTGTCGAGGGGCAAGGAGGCATCCAGTGTCAGCTGTGGCCCCCCTCCGACATAGGCTTCGACCGCGTCCTGCTGGAGGAGCGTCATCGTCTTGGCCTGCCCGGCCTGGGCCTGGGCCAGGGCACGGGCCGCCGCCCGCACCCGGGCATCGGCCTGCTGAAGGGCGGCCACGCCGGCGTCGTAACGTTCGCCCAGAGCCGCTTCTTCCTGGCCCAGTGCCGCGATCTTGGTGGCGAGCTCCTGTGCCTCGGCGCGATCGTTGGCAAGCTGGTCGGCGCCTGCGGACGGCACCGTCGAGGCGATGGTGGCAAGCGTGGCCGCTACGGCCAAAGCCACCTTTCCGGCGTTGCGCCGAAAATGCAATGTGAGCGATGTCACAACGGCTTGAACGTTATGTGAAAAGTAATGGTCGGGTCAAGGACGGCACTGCTTCCGGGGAAGTGGGATGTGAATAACGCGTCAAAAGGGGCTTTTCGTGACGCCCGGAACGCTATCAGTCCTTTTTGACTGAAACCGGTTCTGCCTCGTTTTCGCTGCTGGGCGCCGTGGCCGTCCCGGCCCTCTCCGGCTCCTGCGGCGTGTGTGGCACCTTCAGCGTGAGGTCGGCCAGCGCGGCCGTGCCGGCACCGATCTCCACCATGACCGCAGCGTCGCCGGCGCCGGTCGATATCGTGTACGAGCCCTCGGTGACGGTGGGGAACAGGTAGCTGCCGGCGCCGTCTGTCCTGGTCACGGCCACGACTTCCCCGGAGGTCTCGGCCAGCGTGACATCGGCTCCGGGCACCCAACCGCCCGCCGGGTCGAGTACCGCCCCGTACAGGTGGCCCAGTCCCACGAGCTGGACTTCTGCCGTACCGGTCCGACCCCGGCGGACTACCACGGGACCGGTGGCGGGTGAGTAGTTGTCGCGCTGCACCACCAGCTCGTAGTCGCCTTCGAGCAGGTCGGGCAGGATGGACGCCCCGTCCTCGCCGGTCCGGCACTGGGCCGCCAGGCCTCCGTCGGCGTTGAGCAGTTCGAGGTCCGCGTCGACGGGGAGGCCGTCCCGGGCGCGGGCGACCCGCACGACCAGCGAGCCGACCCCGAGGAGGCTGACGGTGGCCCGGGCTTCGCCGTGGCGCAACGCAATCACCCGGGCCGCCGGCCGGTAATGAGGGGCGGCGGCCACCAGGGTGTACGTCCCCTCTTCGATGTCGTCCAGATCGAAGGAGCCGTCTTCGGCCGCGATGGTGTGGCCCACCTCGTCCCCGTTGGGATGCACGAGGGTCACTGTGGCGCCGGCCAGCGGCTCGCCGCTGGCGGCGGTCACCTGGCCGCGCACATGCCGTTGGATCTGGGTCAAGTCGATTATGGGGTTCACGGCGCGGGGACCGCCGCTCGCCGGAACGGCACCGGTTGCGGCTGGCATGTCCTGGCCGGCGCCGGTGTGGACGGGGTCGTTCTGTCCGGGGCCGCTCTCGATGGCGGTGCTCTCGAGGTCGCCGCCAGGGGCGGGACCGCCCTGGGGCGGCCCGTCCGGGCCGGGGCGGGTGAAGTCTTCCCCCGTTCCCGGTGCCACCGTCACGCGGTCGCTCCGGGGGGGCAGGGGGGCTGGGCCGTTATCAAGCGGCTCCGGGCTGCGCCCGGGCCGGCGCCCGGCGGAGATGGGCGTCCGGGGAACGTCGCTGGACCGCACCGACAGGGCGAGCACCGCCGACGCCGCTGCCACTACGGCGGCCACCAGGAACACCTCGTGCATGGAGTCGGCGAAGCTGCGATGAATTATGCCCAGCATGCCGGCTGGCGCGCCCGGGGTGGACGTCGCCTTGCTGATCTGGCCGTCCAGCACCATGGTGGCGAGCTGGGGCCCCTGCCCGGCCCGCCGGGACGTGGCCGAAAGGGCTCCGGTGAGGTCGTCGGTCAGCCGGGTGGCGAGCACGGCGCCGAACACGGCCACGCCTGTCGCCGTCCCGATCTGGCGAAAAGTCGAACTGGTCCGGGAAGCGACCGCGGCCAGGTGCGGTTTGACGGCGGCGACGGCGGCCGAAGCCAGGCGGGGGTTGACCAGCTCCAGTCCGACGCCGGCGACGATCAAACCGGGGACGAGCTCGGCCGCCGTACTGGAGGCAGTCAAGTGGCGGCTCACCAGCCAGAAGCCGGCGGCCACGAGGGCCAGGCCTCCACAAATCAGCAGCTTGACGGGTACGAACCGGTCGAGCACCCCGGCCAGGGGCAAGAAGGGAAGGGTCATGGCGGTCAAGAGCAGCAGCCGAGCCCCGATGGCCAGGACCGAGTAGCCGAGATCGTACGAGAGGTACAGGACCAGGAACAGGAACGGCCCCAGCACGGCCGCCGAAAGCCCGAAGGCGGCGATCGAACTACCCGTGAAGGTGCGCTGGCGGAAGAGCGAAATGTCGAGCATGGGGGCGGGCGACACGGCCTCGACGGCGATGAACGCCACGAGCAGCAGGGCGGTGCACGCAAAGCAAGCCAGCACCCCGTTGGCCGCCCAGCCCGACAGGGTGGTCGTGGTGCGCACCAGCCCGATGACCAGGATGGCGATGGCGGCGCTGAAGAGGGCCAAACCCTTCCAGTCCGGGCCGTGGCCGGGCCCGGCGCCCGTCGCGACCGGCTCCTTCTCCCTGATGCTAAGGGCCCCGACGAGCAGTGCCACGGCGCACGTGGGCACGTCGATAAGGAAGATCCAGCGCCAGCCCAGGTAAGAGGCGATGGCGCCGCCCACCAAGGGCGAAAAGGCGACGGCCAGGCCGGTCACGGTCCCCCAAACGGCCAGGGCGGCTCGCCAGCGCCCGGAGCCGAACGTCTCGCTGAGCAGTATGGGCCCGGTGGCGAAGAGGAGCGCTCCGCCCAATCCCTGCAGCACCCGGCCGCCGATAAGGACGTAGGGATTGGGTGCCAGGCCGCCCAGCAGCGAGCCCAGGGCGAGCACGGCCAGGCCGAGCAGGAAGACGATGCGGCGGCCGGCCAGGTCGGCCACGTAACCGGCCGTGAGAACGAAGGCCGCCAGAGTGAGGACGAACGCTTCCAGCACCCACTGCATCTCGGAGAAAGAGGCGCCCAGGCTGCGCCGGACCTCGGGCAGGGCGACGCTGACAGCCATGAAATCCATCAGCATCATGAGTGTGGCCAGGCTGATGGCGATGAGAGAGCCCCAGCGGTGGAGGCCCTCGTGTGTGCCCGGTCCCTCGGGCGGAGCCGGGGTACTTAGCTTTTGTCGTTGCTTAGCCATCGTTCTCTTCCGAGTTAGGCAGGGTTCCTGTCCCAAGGTTACTTGTGGCCGCCTCAGCACCAAGAGCGACGGCCCTTGTCAGGGGCCCGAAGCGGAAAGCGGCGCGTATTTCACGCAGCGTGCGGGGCCCTGACTGCGCGTAGTGGCGTTGGTTTCTTGATGTGCGCGCTAGCCTTTGGCTATGAGCGTTATGCCCGAGGTTTCGGTTGCCCCTCCTAAGCCGGCGCTCGACGGTGACCACGAGCGCATGGCCCACATCGTCCTCGAGGGCGTATCGGCCGACGACGGCGAGTACATTCCCGCCGGTCCCACCGTGGTGGAGGGCATCGTCAACGGCACCCCCGTGAGGGCGCTGTGCGGGAAGGTCTGGGTC
>PMLI01000368.1 GCA_003158835.1 Acidimicrobiaceae bacterium | reverse complement strand
CCAGTTTGGTGCCGTCCTGTAAGGCCACCGCGTTGCCCACGACCGCTCCGCCGAGCTGTGACCAGGTCCCGGCCTGGGCCGAGATGGTGCCGCTGTTCATGACCGTCCCCGAGTTGGTGAACACGCCGTTGGGCAGGCCGCCCGGCCCCTGGGCGGCAAGGTCCATGGAAGCCCCGGGTGCCACTGTCAAAGTGCCGTCATTGGTAACCGAATTGACCAGCAGAAGGCCGGATCTGTCAGCAACGGTCCCTCCGGGCTCGTTGGTCAGGGCGACCTGTTGCCAATTGACCGTCCACGACGAGTGGTTCACCTCGGCCACGAGGTTGCCGTTGTTGTCGATAGCGCCATCGCTCAGCGCTGCCACCCCACCGGTGGTCTTGGGCCCTTGAGCTTCGACCACGATGGTCCCGTTATTGACAACGGTCGTGCCACCCAGCCCGAGGGTCGTGCTGTTGTAGTTCTCGCCCTGGTAGTTATATACCCCGCCCACGACGGTGATCGTCTGGCCTTTAGGGACGGTGCCCACCAGGCTGGCGTTGCTCGCGTTCACGACAAACTTGGCCGCCCCAGCGTGGTCCACCAGTTTGGTGCCGTCCTGTAAGGTCACCGCGTTGCCCGCGACCGCTCCGCCGAGCTGTGACCAGGTCCCGGCCTGGGCCGAGATGGTGCCGCTGTTCATGACCGTCCCCGAGTTGGTGAACACCCCGGCGCCATAGCCGCTCCCGGGTGGTTGGAAGGCGAGGTCCATCGAAGCCCCGGGCGCCACCGTCCATGTGCCGTTGTTGGTGACCGAGTTGACGTCCAGCACGCCCGACTGGTCGGTCACCGAAGCTTTGGGCTCATTGGTCAAGGCGCCATAGAACTGCGTGTAGTTGGCCGCTTTGTTATTGGCGTCCTGGACCATCATCGTTACCCCGCCATAGTTCGTAAACGGGCCGCCGCTGACCACGGCGTCCCCCCCATAAGGAACGCCCTTGGCCTTTTCCCCGCCGTCTGTCGAGCTCAGGACCAACCGGCCATGGGCGGTGATCAGGCTCGGCTCTGTCGTGCTCAGGCCCGTCGTATTGACCTGCTCGTCGCTGTCGTTGGGGCTGCTCTGCCCGAGGACGACCACGGTCTGCTTCCCCGGCCCGCTAGCAGCGCCGAGGGTCAGTGACGTGATGGCGGCCAACTGGTGGTTGGGGTCGGCGGTACCTATGGACCAGGGGGCGAGGGTCACGGTGTAGGTTCCCGCCACCGTTATGCAGGCGGCAACGGGACTGCCTTCACCCGGGATCCCGTTGGTCCAATCGGCAGCGTCAGACCACACGCCGCTCACTGGGGCCCGCCAGCTGTCCGTGCACGCCGGTGCGGTTAGGTTGGCCGAGGTCCTGGATGCCAGGGCTGAGGTGGTGGGCACCAACACGACGCCCGCGGTAAGGGCGCTGGTCAAGAGGAAGCGGCAAAGGGTCATGCTGTCCTTTCAGGTAGGCGCGACAAAGCCTGGGGNNAGACCTGGCGAACCTCCTGGAGGTCGTGACCCAGGTCAACCAGGCTCACGACCGGGAGGAGTTCTTGCGGGCGGCGTTGGCCGGGGCCGCACGCGTTGTGCCTTGTACCGTGGCCACGGTCAACGAAGTCGACCCCTCAGCGGGGCGGTACCACTACTGGATGGAGCCGGCGTCGTTCCCATTGCCGGAAAATGCGGGCGCAATATTCGCTCGCCTCGCTCACCAGCACCCCCTCGTCAACTACACCAAGACCACGGGGGATGGCTCAGCCAAACGGATAAGCGATCTTTGGTCGACCGAGGAACTTCACCGGAGCCAGGTTTACCAACAGATTTACCAACCGATGGGCGTGGAGTACCAGGTCGCTATAACGCTGTCCGCGCCCAGGCCCACAGTGGTGGCCCTGGCCCTAAGCCGGGGAGACGAAGATTTCTCAGAGCGTGACCAACTTGTGCTGGACACTCTGCGGCCCCATTTGGCCCAGGCCTGGCGCAGCGCCGGCGACCGGGAGCGCCTGCTGGCCCTACTGCAAGCGGCGGCGCGCGCCGTAGGGGAGCAGGGTTGGGGGGTGGTCCTGCTGTCCGACCCGCCTGAAGAGGTGACCCCCGGCGCCCTGGCCGCACTGGCCCGCTATTTTGGGGCCCCGACCGGCGGAGCGGTCCTCCCGGCGCCTGTGCTGCGTTGGCTGGAGGACCTTGAGCACCAGAGCGGCCAGGCCCAGCACCTCGAGCTGCGGCGACCGCTGAGCACCATGGTGGAGGGCAGCCGCCTGGTGGCGCGGCACGTTGCCGTCCAGCCCGGCCATCCCGGCGCCATAGTGGTGCGCGAACGAGGGCTGGCCGGCCAGCGCGAACGGTTCGAAGCGTTGGCCCTGACCCCCCGTGAGGCCGAGATCGTACGCTTGGTCACCACCGGCGCTTCGAACGTAGCGATTGCCCGAAGCCTCGAAATCTCGTCGGGAACGGTAAAGAAACACCTCGACAACGTCTACGCGAAACTGGGGGTCAGCGGACGGGGCGCGCTGACCGCCTTCGTGCTCGACATCGTCTAGTCGCTCGAGGAATGCCCAAGGCCTGAGCAGGACCGACCGCTACCACGCATGGGGCTGGCGTCGTCAGCTCCCATGACCACCTAGCGGCCAGCCATCGGCGAGCAGGGTCGAACCAATAGGTCCGACTCCTCCTGTCGCCTTACCAGAGCGCTGAAACGAGCCTTAATATGTTAATACAACACTTCAATATGTTAATACAACACTTCGGTCGGTTGTTGTGTTGGAATAGATCTGGTGACTGCTCTACCAAAGTGAGCCCCAGCGACCCTCGCAGGCGGCTTCAATTCGGGAGCCCACATCAAGGTTCACCAGTACTCCCATCACGACGACCCCGCAGCTCAAGACCAGAATCTACGCTTGCACCCCACAGCTTGTCCCATCCCGGCCGGGTCTGGCAAGACCAACGGACGGCACCGGCTAAACTGTGGCGGGAACCCCCAGGCCAACGCAGCCCTCTACCGCGCCGTCGTCGTCCGCATTCGCTGGCACCCCCCGACGATCGCTTACCTCGAGCGCCGGACGGCCGAAGGCTTGTCCAAGCGCGAGATCATCCTTTGCCTAAAACACTTTCTAGCCCGGGAGGTGTATGCGCTCCTACCCGCCCCCAGTGCGATGTCGCCAATCCTCACGCTCGCCGCATAGACGCCTTGACATCTATAGGAGCATCAACCCGTACTCGGAGTCGCATTTTCGCACCCTCAAGTACCGGCCGACCTTCCCGGCCCGCTTCGGCTGCTTCGAGCACGCCCATAGCTTCTGCCGGCGTTTCTTCGCCTGGTACAACGCCGACCACCGTCATTCAGGGATCGGGTTCCATACCCCCGCCGACGTCCACTACGGCCGGGCCGAGCTCGTCCAGGCCCGGCGCGGCGTTGTCCTCGAAGCCGCTTACGCCGCCCATCCCGAGCGCTTCGTGCGCAAGCCACCGGCACCGCCGGCGTTGCCCACGGTGGCGTGGATCAACAAGCCGGAGGACGACCCGGCCGAGACGGTATTTCTATGAAGAAGTTGCCTCATAAAGCTTGACACGCGCCGGCGCCGTTATTTACTCCTCTGAACCATTTCGGCATCGATTTGACCTCGAATCGGGAGCGTGCACCCCGCAAGCTGCTAACGGCTCATCCTGTCGGGCCGTGAGTAACCCAACAGGCCCGGGACCTGGCCGCCAACCTGGAGGACCTGGGCCGACCTTTCCGCTTCCTGGTCCGAGCCCGGGATGCAAAGTTCGTCGGGCCCTTCGACGAAGTGATCAGATGGATATGTGCCCGGGTATCAAGACACCCTTCCGAGCGCCAAAAGCCAATACTTTTGCCGAAGGTTGTGCTCACGGCCCGGTCCGAGTGCCTGGACTGGGTGCTCGTCCGCAGCGAAGGCCATGCCAAGCGCCTCCTGCGCGAGTTCGTCGCCAACTATAACCAAGAACGCTCCCACCCCGGCATCACCCTGGAGCAGCCCGTCCCCAAAGTGGCCCTTCACCAGTTCGGCAGTCGTGAGGTTGTTGAGCGGGGAGACCGCCTCGGTGGGCTGCTCCACGAGTACCGCGTCGCTGCCTGGCTCTGGACTGGCTACAACTGTCGTCTGCATGTTATTTTGATGCTCCCTCTTTGCCCGCGAAGCCGCGTGTGCGATCTGTGAGCGCCGTTATCTACTCCTCTGAACACATTTTCGCACCGCCTGACCACACGAATCGGGAGCGCTCACCACGCAGGCCGGACGAGCGTCGCGCAGCACCCCGACCGCTACCTTCACGCTGGCCCTCTCCGGGCGCCGCTTGGGCACGCGTGACCGGCAAACATCAACCGGCTGCCTGCTCTAGCACACGGCCAGCGACCTCGACACGGTCGCGGCCATTGCGCTTGGCCAGGTAAAGAGCCCTGTCCGCCTCCGCCAGGACCGAGGGCCACTCGTCCGACTGGCCCGAGGAGACGCCCAGGCTGATGGTAACCGCCAGGCGCGGGTCGATCTGCGCCCAGGGGTATGAGGCCACCGTCAAGCGGGCGCGTTCGGCGAAGCTGGCCGCCGCAGCCAGTTCGGCGCCAGGCATGGCGAAAACGAACTCTTCGCCTCCGTAGCGCACGACGACCTGGCCCGAGCGGGCTTCGGCGGCCAACAGCTCGGCCAGGGCCCGTAGCACTACGTCGCCCAGTTCGTGGCCAAAGGTGTCGTTGATCTGCTTGAAGAGGTCGATATCGGCCATGACGAGCGCCAGCGTGGCTGGGGCCTCGGCAGCGTGGTCCAAGAAGCGCTTGAGGCGGCGGCGGTTGCCAATGCATGTGAGCGCGTCCTCCTCCGCTTGCTCTTCGAACTGGCGGCGCTCCCGTTCCAAGGCGGCGCGCTCCCAGACCTGCTCCGCGATCTGAACAGTCTGGCGCTGGTGGACGGCCCATATCAGCCGCTTCACCTCCAGGGCGTCAGCGGCAACGCCTGCTAGGTCGCCGGCTGCACTTCTGGAAGCCAGCCGTTCCTCCAAGGTGAGCATGAGCTCGTAGTCGTCGCCGCTGGCCTGGGCCAGCTGGACCGCCCTCTCGGCGGCGGCAAGGGCGTCGCCGGTTTGGCCGAGGTCGCGCCGGCAGTGTGCCTCGACAATGGCAAAGGCGGCTTTCTGGGCGTCGCTTGCAAGCCCTGCCCCACCGGCAGCGTTCGCGATGACCGCCAATGCGTCCAGTGCTTCGTGCGGGTGGCCGGTGTCCACTAGCAGCTCCGCCCTTAGCAACTGCGCACTAAGCGACAGTTGCCGCTCGGGGGTGACCTCTGCCAGCAGTCGCTCCAGCACCTGCCCGGCCCGCCCGAGCCGGCTGTCGTCCTCGGGACGCAGCGGTGACGCCGACGGACCTGAGGCGCTATCGGCCCGCACGGCCAGGAGCAAAGCATTGGCGATGTTATAGAGCTCGAGGCAGACCAGGTAGCCGTCCTCGGCATGCTCCGCGGCGGCTAACCCCATTTCGAAGTACGCCACGCCGCGGTTATAATCGAGCAAAGAGCAACAGAAGGCGCCCAGGCGGTTGGCGACCGCGGCGGTCAGCCTGTTGTCATGGACCGCAGCCAAACCAAGGACGGTCTTGGTAACCAGATCGGCGGCCAGCGACTGCTCACCTAACCGCGAAGCGAGCACGGCAGCGCGGCTGGCGGCGTCGACGGCGAGGCCCCCTTCGCCGGCCTCCTCGAACAGGGCCATCGCCGCCCGGGCGTCATCGAGAACCAGACGGTACTCGTACTGGTTGTGGCGCATCTGTGCCCGGCAAATGAGCAGCCGGCCCCGCTCCACTGGGCCCGAGGCCTTCTCGAGCGCCGCTTCAATGTCCCCCAGGCAGCGGGCGCGGTCCTCTGGTGACGCCGCTGTCAGGGCGCGTTCGGACAGGTCTTCAACGCTCTCTCTACGCGCGTCAGCAGCCACTACATATCTGTAACGGCAGCGGTACTGCCGGGCTTAACCCCAGGTGGCGCCACTTGCACCCAGGGGGTCGGTCAGAGTGCTAGCCGTACCGCGTCGGCGGCACGGGTGGGCGCCATGCCCGCCGCTGTCAGAACTGAAATGGCGACGATGATTTGGTCAGGCGACCACGTCCCGTCGTTGCCGCTCTCCATCAGCGAGAACGTGAAGGCAGCCAGGCTGAAGGGCGCCACAATCTCGATCAGGTCTTTGAGCGGGCAGTTCGCGCCGATGCCCGTCGTCATGGACCCATGGCCTTTTCGCTCGCGTACCTCGGGCTGTGCCGGATTTTGGGCTCGTCGTGTCGTCCCGACGGCGCGAGGTCGACAAGGATGTCGAGCTGGTCGTCCTCCGTCACCAGGTGCGAGTCCTTGAGCGCCAGGTCCATGGCCGCGTCCAGTACCGGCCCGTCGACCGCGCCCTTCTGGCTGCCCTCAGCCGGCTGCTCCCGCGGGACCGCTGGCGAGCTTTCCTGGTCAGCCCAGCGACGCTGCTCCGTTGGCACCGAGAAGCCGGACGCCGGAAATGGCGGGCATGGCGGCGCCAACGAGGGCCGGGACGGCCAGCGATGAGCGCCGAGCTGGTGGAGCTGATCGTACGCCTGGGCCGGGAGCCGCAGCTGGGGCTGTGTGCGTGTCCAGGGCGAGCTGGCCAAGCTCGGCATCCGGGTCGGGGCGACGTCCGTGCGCCGAGTCCTCCGCCGCCATGGCCCGGGACCAGCACCGCGTCGAGGCCCGACCTGGGCCGAGTTCCTGGGAGCCCAGGCCAAGAGCATCTTGGCGACGGATTTCTTCACCGTCGACACCGTGGTGTTCAAGCGGCTCTACGTCCTGTTCGCCATCGAGCACGCCAGCCGGCGCGCCCACCTGCTCGGTGTCACCGGGCACCCCGACAGCGTCCTCCATGGTGAGGAGGGACTTGGACGGGCTCTTGGGCGTGCGCATGTTGTCGAGGGCCTCGGGAATGCTCATGACGTCCGCCGACGGGTCGAACTGCCGGCCCGAGCGCTTCTCCCATGCGCGCCGCAGCTTGTCAGCCAGGGACGCTTCGTTCTAGAGCATGTTGAGCCTGCAGTGCCCCGGCTCGATGGAGGAGAGCCTGAGGCAAGCGGCCTGCCAGTCGACGACCCCGCTCAGGTGCCCTCCGGACCAAAGCAAGTTCCCGGGGTAGAAGTCGCGGTGCACAAAGCCGACATCGCCGTCGAGGATAGGCCCATGGAAGATCTGGAGGCTGTCAGTTCCCACAGCGTTGGCCGCGTCGCCCACCCAGGCGGGTCGTAGCCAGGCTGCTGGTAGCGACCGATCGGCCGTACCACCACTCCGGGGGAGACCTTGACGGCGGCGACGGCGTTGACAAACCCGTCGGACGTTCACGTTAGTTAGCTCACCCGGGCCCACCTTCCGGTCCAGATGAAGCCGCGTATGCTGCACCCGTCCTTGCCACCGATGGGCGCGAGCGTGAGCGTATTCCCGGTCACCGTCCACGAGTAGTTGGCACCTGGTCCGCCCCAGTAACACCACGAACCACCAAGTTGGTCGGTATTTTCGTTGAACGGTTGTATTGAGACAGCTCCTTGTACATGAAAGGTAGTGGGGCCCGGGGCCCAATCTGTGAGGAGCTCGAAGCCGTCACCCGAATTGCCCACGATGCTGCCGCTGATGGAGAACTTAGCCGACCTCAAAAGCGGCTTCCCCTCGGACGCGCTGCGGGTTGTCGGAGAGACCACCGAGGCCCATGGGCTCAGTGCAAACCGTTAGCGAACGCTCATGGTCGGAGAACTGCGCGAGTCAAAGTTGTCAGTCTGCCTTGACAGCGAACGTCAGTCTAGGCTGACACCGTAGACAAGGAGCAGTGACGACAACCTTGGTGTCAGATGACCCCGGAGCCGACCTGAGATCGGTTGGTGCGCTGCACCGGCTGGCCGAGCAGGCCGATAGACACGCGAAGCGCTCCGTCGGACGTCGATCGAGTGGTCGAGCGCGGCGTCGCGCTCGCGCCCTACGACGAGCACCGTTACCTGGAGGTAGCCTTGATCCTCAACGGGCAAAGCCTGCCCCACCGGGCGCGCTAGCGCTGGCGCAGCTGGGGCCCGAACCCGCGCCCCGAGAGCTCGTGGAGCTCGAGCGCCACGTCTCCACAACGGCCAGTAATCACGCTGGCGAGCCACTGTGACGCCAGTGTGACGCCCGCCGCCCACAATATGCCCCAGAGCTATTGGTCGTGGTCACCGGGCCCTCGCCAGCTGGCCGACACGGACACAGGACCCCTGGGAAGGGCACACAGCGATGCGCAACAACCGTATACCCACACCCCAAGGTGGCGGCTCTCCGCACCGCCTCGGGGCCGAACGCCACCAGCGGCTCCGGGAGGAGGGCGAGCAACTGGTCGACGGGCTCGGTGCCGGCCCACGCCAAGACGTCGGTGCCCACGTGGCCGGTACCTGCACGGTTACCCTGGGTACCACTGCGAGCGTCAAGTCGCTGACCTCGGGACGACCGCGAGCGGGGGAGGCGGCCTGATGCGCCGAGAGAAAATGTCGGGGGTTGGCGAGCATACCTCGGCGCCCTCGGGGACACCGCCCTCCGAAGCGGGGCCGACCCTTCTCAACCGGGCCTACCAGACCGCGGGTGGGCGCTCGTGAGCCGCTCCCTTCACCCCGCCCACAAGCTGCGCGTGCCACTAGTCGCCCTGGTCCTGGCCACGGTCTGCACCCTAGCCATGGCCGTTTTGGTGCCTACGGTTCCGCCCGCATCAGCGCTGAGCGGCCCGGCCCCCCTAATGGCGGCAGCGGGTTATCCGTACCCGGCAAGGTGTCCGATCGGTACCCCCGTGTCGGGAGCGGGGAGCTGCCTTCTAGACGAGGGTTGGTCGAACGTCGGCCCGTCTGTGTCGGGCTGCAAGATCACCGGGCTCGGAGGGAACCACCCCATGTGCCCCGTCCCGGCTCAGACGACGCTGAGCGTCTCACCTTCGACGGTAACGCTCGGCAGCCAAGTTACTGTCAGTGCCCGCATCGCCGCCCCCAGGTGCACGTACCAACTGACAAATCTGCAGAGCCGTTGCTGGCAGAGCGTCAATTTCGCTGAGCGCCCCGCGTACCTACCGCAAAACTACAGCAGCGACTACAACCCGCCGATCGTCCAGTTCAAATCCGCCTGCGGCGGGATCCCTTACTACAGCCGGTACAAAGGCACGAGCTGCTCGGGGACGCTGGTGCGGGGGTACGGCCTGGCGAGGATCCTCACCAACCGCTACATGGTCATCTCGGTCGAGACTGGGATCGAGGAGGGCGGCTCGCGGGAGGAGATCGACATCGTGGAGGTGGCCGTGGGGTTCGGCCCCGAGCACAAATGCGGGACCCCCGGTGGCGCCTCCTGCCCGTTAAAGGTGTTCGTGAGGATCCTGCAACCGATCAGGTCGGGACTGGCCCTCGACACCCTCGACCCGAGCGAAGGATCGGTGAACTTCACGGTCCCGACCTACGCGAAAAGCTACTCGGACCCGGCGTCGGTCTACGGCGAGCCGGGCGAGGCCGCGCAGAAATGCATGTCAGGGTGCGCCAACCTACTTGTCAGCGTGATCGACCCGAAGCGGCACAAGCCGGTCAAGGGCGCGAGTGTGACGGTGTCGGTCAGCCCGGTCCGTTTCGTCAAGGGCGCCGGCCACGAGTTCCTCTGTACGGCCTCCGACCCGACGAAGCTGCGCTGCGGTGCCGCAAGTCTGTCCGGCCTCACAACTGACGCCCACGGCCAGCTGCACCTCATCTACTGGGCTCCGAGCGTGGTCCAAGTCGAAAAGACGACCCTTACGGTGAGCGCGGAAGCCCGTGCCTACCCCAGGGCGGGCACCTCGACCACCACGCTGACGATCAGGCCGTACCTCATCTACGACAAGCTTGGAACGATCAGCGCGCTTGAGGTCAAGAACCTCATCGAGGCCTACCAGGGTAGCCCCATCTTGACTATGAGCCACTTCGAGGAGGCGCCCTTCGAAGAAGTCCTCGACGGCGCCTTCGAGTGGCTCGCGACCGACCAGCAGATAGCGGCGGCAACATTCGCCACCACCGCGGCGGGTTTGACGACACCACTCTTCCTCGGCATCGAAATCGCCCACGTCGGCATCGAACTGGTCGAGCAGGAGAAGCTCATCGACCTTTTCCTCCAGGCGTTCGACCTACCCGGGGACGGTCTCGAACGCTCATCACACGAGCCGAGGGCGAATGTCAGGGTCGCGGGCGCCTTCTCGGATGACATCCTTCACGGCCTATGGGTTCCATTTCACCTCCACACGGGTGGAGTGGTCTGGGAACTCGCCCAGGACCTCGCCCACATTCCACCCGGCCAGGTACACGAGGAGCAGCTCCAGCTCCAGATCTACGAGGTCTCCTACTGCGATCAGGCCGAAGCCGCCGACTGCGGCCCGGGTTACCGAACCGCCGACGGGATCCACCCCAAGCTCTGCTTCCTCTTCACGACCAACGACCTGTCCCCGAACTTTCTTGACCGGTTTTGCATCAACCAGTACGACCCGCTTGCGTTCGTCGAGCGCCAACCGGACCTGATTCGTGAAAGCCAACCGGACCTG
Organism: Acidimicrobiaceae bacterium; assembly: GCA_003158835.1. GTDB lineage: Bacteria > Actinomycetota > Acidimicrobiia > Acidimicrobiales > Palsa-688 > Fen-671. The sequence goes on along the minus strand of PMLI01000368.1, from coordinate 279 downwards.
AAAGGCAGGTTCTCCTAGCTGCTCACATGGTCCGTATGCGCGACGGCCTTGGGCGAGATGCGGAGATACTTGCCTTGACCGCTACGCTCACGCCTGAATGCGGCACGGGTGCACGCGCTCTAGATCGGTTATTCTGTCGCTGTTTGAGCCGGCAAGTGACAGGCTGAGACGGTGTCGCGTATTCGGCGTTCCGCGTTGTCTGGAGTTTCACCGGGACCGCTTAATCGAGAACGCATAATGTTCATGTCTCTGAGGCCTCGTCACTGTGGCGCGCTCCCC
>PMLI01000221.1 GCA_003158835.1 Acidimicrobiaceae bacterium | reverse complement strand
AGTCCTCGTGCCGGGGGCCCAACCCTTTCACCTCCTTGTCGTCCACACGTGGGGGCCCGTGGGAAGGTCCAGCATCAGGAGCTGGCGGGCCCAGCTGGCGGACGTCTCGGCCCGGGCCGGAGGCGGGCCCACCGTGATGGTGGGCGACTTGAACGCCACCCTCCAGCACGGCAGCTTCGCTCGTCTGGTCGGGAGCAGGTGGAGCGACGCCGGCACCCTCGCCTTCGGGGGCTGGCGGGGGACGTGGCCGGCAAACCGGTGGTGGCGGCCGGCGATGCTCCGGATCGACCACATCCTGGTGGGGCCCGGGATCTCGGTGCGTTCAGGACGTGCCGGCCGCGCCTGCGGGAGCGACCACCGGCCCGTGAGCGCGGTCCTGTANNCGGGGCGATCGGTCCGCGGGGCGGTCGGGCCGCGCCCCTTTCTGGGAAACCAAGCGACATCGACGGGCTCGGGCCTCAGAGGCGCATGGCCGGGGCCGATATGGCATGGAGCCCATTGAGGCTCGCCCCTTGTGGAAGGAAAGGCTCTGCTGTGGAACTGAGACGCCTACGCCGCCCAAAGCCGCGCCGTCGCGGGTCGCGGCCCTCCGCGCAGCCCGGCGCCCCGTCCCCGGGCGGCGAGGAGGGCATCCCCGAGCGCAGGGGGCGCGACGGGGCCGGCCATCTGCCGTCCCAGAGGCGGGGGTGGAGGGTTGTGGTCGTCGCCGTGCTGGTGACGGGCCTGACCGCGTCGGTCCTGTCCGCTTCGGCGTGGTACACCTACGTCAACACGCTGCGCCAGCAGGCGGTGGCCTCGGCCGTGGGCAACGTGAGGTCGATCCTGGGGACGTCCCTGGAACGTGACAACGACCTTCTGGCCACCGTCAACGCCGTAGTGGCGACTCACCCTGACATCACCAACCAGTCCCTGTCGACCATCTTGGCTCGGCTCGACCTCTCCCAGGACTACTCGGGCGGCCTCGCCTTTTCGTACATCGAGAAAGTGAATAATGGCGGGCTGGCCCAGTTCGAGTCGGTGGTCCACCACGACCCGCCCCTGGGAGTGGCACCCTCGACCTCGACGCCCGTGGCCCGGTCCTACGACGGCCAACCGGGGTACTGCTTGACCCGACTGGTGGCTCTCGAGCTCGTGCCCGGCCAAGAGGCGTTCGAACACCTCTTGTTGAACTGGACGGCCCCCTACCTCTCGGGCCGGTTCAACTTCTGCTCCTCGCCGTTCCAGAGAGTGCTCCAGGCCTCGGGCGCCACGGGGAGGTCGACGGTGTCGTCCATCGTAAGCCTGCTCAAGCCGGCCCCGGGCCGGGTCGCCATCCCCGCCCTACTGCAGAACATCGCGGCCGAGCTCCCCATTTTCATCGAGATCAGCCCGGTCTACACCGGCCCGCGCCCCCCCACCACGGCGCAGGCCCGGGCCCAGGCTCTGGCCGGTTGGACGATGGGGGTCTTCAACGCCACCGACATACTCGACCTGGCCGTGGCCAACGAAAAGGACGCCTCTTTGGAGCTGGCCTATGCCCAGCCCGGGGCCAAGCCGGCGGTGTTGGCCCACGCCGGCCCACGCCGGTCCGGGGTGGTCACCAAGGACCTCACCCTCCCGGCCGACCCCGGATGGGTGGTCGATGTGGCCTTGGGCCCCCAGGCCAGCGGCTACTCACCCGCCGTCCAGGCCGGGGCCGTCCTGCTGGCCGCCCTGGCTCTCACCGTCTTGCTGGTAGTCCTGCTCAACCTGCTCGTAGCCTCGCGCCGCACCGCCCTGGAGCAGGTCGAGGAGCGCACGGCCGAGCTGCGCCACCAGGCCCTGCACGACGCCCTCACCGACTTGCCCAACCGCCTCCTGGTCGACCAGAAGGCGCGGGAGCTCCTCAGCCGGGCCCGGAGCGAAGACCTGCCCATAGCCGTCTTCTTCATCGACCTGGACGACTTCAAGAAGGTGAACGACACCCTGGGGCACTCCGGCGGCGACGAGCTGCTGCGGGCCGTGGCGGCCCGCCTGTCGGCGGCCGTGCGGGCCTCGGACACCGTCGGGCGCCTCGGGGGCGACGAGTTCGTGGTGCTGTCGCAGGGCTCGTTCCTGGCCGACGGGCCCGACGTCGTAGCCGAGAGGCTGCTGGCGGTCCTGCGCGAGCCCTTCAACCTCGAGGGCGGGGCCAAGGTCCACCTGTCGACGTCGGCCAGCATCGGCATCGCCGCCGGGTTGCGCGACTGCCCCGAGGATCTGCTGCGCGACGCCGACATCGCCATGTACCGGGCCNNGGGAGCGGCTTGTTCAAAGACGTCGAGGCCCTCCTGCGCTGGCGCCACCCGACCCGGGGCGTGCTGGGGCCGGCCGAGTTCATCCCCGTGCTGGAGTCCTCCGACCTCATCATCGACGTCGGGCGCTTTGTCCTGACCGAGGCCTGCCGCCAGGCCAAGGCCTGGCATGACCTGGGGCACCCGGTGGGCGTATCGGTGAACGTGGCCGCCCGCCAGCTCCACTACGACGTGCTCATCGACCACGTCCGGGAAGCCCTGGGAGCCGTCGGCCTGGATCCGGGCTATCTGACCATCGAGGTCACCGAGTCGATGTTGATGATCNNTCGCCATCGACGACTTCGGGACCGGCTACGCCTCGCTCTCCTACCTGCGGGAGTTCCCGGCCGACATATTGAAGATCGACCGGTCGTTCGTCTCCCACCTGAGCGGCACCACGGGTACCAACTTCCTCGACGCCCTGATCCACCTGGGCAAGACGCTCGGCCTCCTGACCATCGCCGAGGGCATCGAGGAGGGCTCGCAACTAAAGCACCTCCAGCACCAGGGCTGCGACGAAGGCCAGGGGTTCCTGTTTTCCAAGCCGCTGCCGGCCGAGGAGATCGAACGGCTCATCCTGCGCTCGAGCTCCTTGGTGGGGGCCCGCTAGCCTGGCCCCCATCGAGCCGGCTCAGCCACACCCTCTGGGCAGGTTGATCGAGAGGGGAGAGTTGCGCCCCCCCCGAGGTCAGCTCCTGCTGTGGCCGACCTCTGAAGTAGTCGCGCCGGACTCGGTCGGGTCGGACGCGGTATTGGAGGACCGGTACGGCCCGCCGTCGGAGCGCACCGGGGATGATTGCCGCTATGGGGGTTATTGAACCGAGTTGGGTGGCCATCGTGCGCTCCACCGCCGACAGCCTGGAGGCGGAGCTCAAACGTTGCCGGCCAGTTCCCGAGGCCGACCATATAACCGTCCGCGAGTGCATCTCCGAGGCTCGGGCTCAGGCCGCCCGGCCGGGGCTGACGGTCGCCGGCCGGTTTGGCGGTCCTCGCCGGCTGTGGAAGCGAGCCGGCTTGTGGTGGACGGGCCAGGACGTGGACCGGGCGTGGGGAGCGCTTCACCTCGCTGGTCAGGCACTCCTGCAGATCCAGACCGAGGCGGTGGTGAAGGCGCAGTTGGCTGACATGGCGGCGAGCGTGGTGCTGGCATTTCCCGGCTCCGACATCCGGCGTAAGGACTACCTCAAAACCCTTCAGCTGCTGGCCCCGGCCGAGCGGCGCATCGGCCCGGCCGACCAGGCGCAGCTGCGGATTATCCGCCAGGGTTGCGACAGCACCGCCGACACCGGCCACGCCGACGCCCGGTCGTTCCGTAACGGGCTGACGGTCGTCGGCGCCCTGTTGGCTGTGGTCCTGATCGCCATCGCCGTCATGGGCTGGGCCGATACCGGCTTTCGGTCGGTGTTCGCCCCCACGGGCGCCACCAGCAGCACCCGGGGCCTGCCCGGCGCGTGGTACGTGTTCGAGCTGGAGTTGGTCGGCTCTATTGCCGGGGTGACGGGCGCCGTGTTCGCCATGCACAACTACAGCGGTTTTCAATCGGCTTACGGGCTACCCGTGGTCCAGACGCTCCTGAAGAGCGGGACCGGCGCCGCTACCGCCCTGCTGGGGGTCGGGCTCGTCCAGTCGGGCATCATCAGCACGGTCAAGGCCGAGACCGGCATGGGCGTCTTCGGCCTGGCGGTGGTGTTCGGCTACGCCCAGTACCTGTTCACCCGCCTGGTCGACCAGCAAGCCCAGAAAGTCCTCAAATCGGCCAGTTCCCGCAACGCACCGGGGACCACGCCGGAAGTGGCCCCCGGTGCCGACGTCCCGGACCTGCTCACGACGGCCCCTGGCGACGGAACAGTTACGCAAACCACCTGGCTGGACTACTGAACCGGCCCTGCCAAACAGACTGTGCCGCGGGAGGACCGCATGGCACCCATCGGCGGCCCGCGGTCGACTACCTGATCGCGGCCCTCCCCCGCCGGCCGTAGCCTCGTGGGGTGGGCGCGTTGCTGGTCGTCGGGACATCGTCGGGCGTCGGCAAGAGCGTGCTGGTGGCGGGGCTGTGCCGGTGGCTGGCCCGGGACGGGGTGCGGGTGGCGCCGTTCAAGGCGCAGAACATGTCGCTCAATTCGTTCATCGCGCGGGACGGCGGCGAGATGGGCCGCGCCCAGGTCGTGCAGGCGCAGGCGTGCCGGCTCGAGCCCGACGTGCGGATGAACCCCGTTCTTTTGAAGCCCAACTCCGATACCGGCTGCCAGGTGATCGTCCGCGGCAAGCCGGTCGGCAACATGCCGGTCGCCGAGTACGTGCGTTACAAGCCCCAGGCATTTGCCGCGGCGAAAGAATGTTACGAGTCGCTGGCCGCCGAGTTCGACGCGATTGTCCTCGAGGGCGCCGGTTCGCCCGCCGAGGTGAACCTCAAAAGCCACGACATCGTCAACATGCCGATGGCCGAGTTCGCCTCCGCGCCGGTCCTCGTGGTCGGCGACATCGACCG
>PMLI01000219.1 GCA_003158835.1 Acidimicrobiaceae bacterium | reverse complement strand
TGCTGGACCAGGCGGCAATAGCGCTCCGGCGTCCGCACGTTCCACCACCGCCGGGCAGAGCCGTCCGGAAAGACGAGATGGGAATGGGCGGCGCAACCCAGGCCCAGGTACTCCCCCTGTGCCCAGTAGAGGAGGTTGTGAGCACAACGCCGCTCCGGACGGGCCCAGTTGGAGATCTCGTACCAGCCCAGGCCGGCACCGCTCAGCACATTGTCGGCCAGGAAGTACTTGTCGGCCTGGTCGTCGTCGTCGGGATGGCGGGCCGGTTCGCCGGCCAGGGGTGTGCCCGGTTCGACAGTCAGGGCGTAGGCGCTCACGTGCGACGGCACCGGGTCAAGGCTCAGCACGCCTCCGAGCGACGCCCGCCAGTCGGCCATGGTCTCACCGGCCGCGCCGAAGATCAGGTCGACGCTGTAAGAGCCGGCAAAACCCGCCTCGGCAGCGAGCCGGGCGGCGCCCACGACCGACGCCGGGTCGTGCTGGCGGCCGAGGGCGTCGAGCACGTGCGGGACCATCGACTGGGCGCCGAAAGAGAGCCTCGTCACGCCGCCAGCCCGGTAGGCCGCCAGTTTGGCGGCCGAAACCGTTTCGGGGTTGCACTCCACCGTCACCTCCGCGCCCAGGGCCAGGCCGACGCTCCGGCGCAGGGCCTCCAGGATCCCGACCAAGGCGTCAGCCGGCAGCAGCGACGGCGTCCCGCCCCCGAAGAAGACCGACGTGGCCGGGCCCCGTGCGAAGCCTGCCAGGCGGTGGGCGTCGGCGATGCAGGCGTCGACGTAGCGGGGCCACAGCTCGGAGCGGTCTGACCAGGTGGCGAAGGCGCAGTAGTCGCAACGGCGGCGGCAGAACGGTATGTGGACGTACACCCCGAAGGCGCCGCCTCCGGCCGCCCATCGCTCCCCCACTACCGCCCGCACAGACGCCGGCCCGGTGTTCAAGGGCCCTGCCTGGTGCTCAATGGAATTAGCATACGTGACTCGTGTTGGCACTGATCTTCCCCGGGCAGGGCTCGCAGCGCCCCGGGATGGGAGCACCCTGGCAGGCGCACCCGTCTTGGGCCGTCGTGGGCCAACTGAGCCAGGCCACCGGCCGCGACATCGCCGAACTGCTGGTCGAGGCCGGACCTGAGACGCTACGGGCCACCCGCAACGCACAACTGGCGACCTACGCCCTCAGCCTGGTAGCTCTCGACGCGGCGCGCCGCGGGCCGCTGGCGGCGTTCGGGCCCGAGAAACTGGCCGCCGCCGCCGGCCACAGCCTGGGCGAGTACAGCGCCCTGGTGGCGGCCGGCGCGCTCGAGGCCCGCGAAGGCGCACTCCTAGTGCAGGCCCGGGGCGAAGCCATGCAAGGGGCCGCGGACGCCAACCCGGGGACGATGGCCGCCATCCTCGGCCTCGGGGTGACCGAGGTGACCGAGGCGTGCCGGGGAACAGACGGGGCGTGGGTGGCCAATGACAACACTCCGGCCCAGGTGGTCGTGGCCGGCACGCAGGCTGGGACGGAACAGGCCGGCCAAGCCGCCCTCCGGCGTGGAGCCAAGCGCGTGATCGCCCTCCAGGTCGGTGGTGCTTTCCACACGCCCCTCATGCGCCCGGCTCAGGCTCCGCTGGACGGCGCCCTCGCCACCACCGCCTTTTCTGCCTCTCGCTGCCCTGTGATAGCCAACGTCGACGCCCAGCCGCACCGCGACGGCTTCGCCGCCCTGTTGTCCGCCCAGCTCTGCTCGCAGGTGCACTGGCGGGAGTCCCTGGGCACCCTGGCCGCCCTCGGCGCCACGCTGTTCGTGGAGCTGGGACCGGGGACCGAACTGTCGGGCATGGTGCGCCGGACGTTGCCCGAAGTCGCCCGGGCCAGTGTGGCGGGCCCGGACGACCTCGACGCCCTGGCCGCGGCTATAGGCGCCCTTCCCGGGTCATGACGCAGCGCCGAGCAGCCTTCGCCAGTTCTTGAGGCTGGCCTGGACCTCGCTCGGCGCCAGCTCAAGGGCCTCGTCGGAGACGGCGTCCGCGAGGGCCCGCTGCCGGGAGTAATCGTGGTGGGCGCCCGCAAATATGGGCCGCCGGTAGGCTACGAGGTCGGCCGGCGTCCCGGGGAGGAAGCCCCACAGGGCAAACGCCCATTCCATGTCGTAGATCACGGGCGAACGGTGGAAGGCCGACGAGCGGCGGGTGCCGGTGGCAAAACAGCCGGCGATGGCGTCGGCGATGTCCTCGCCCTCGCTCAGGACGGCCCGCTCGGCCACCCGCTTGGCCAGCTTCAACCCGAAACCGAGATCAGGACCGGTGGCGCCCAGCCTCGCTCCCACGGGCTGGCGTAAAGAGCTGATCTCGGCCGGCCGGTCCTGGGCCCAGTGGCCGGGGGTGGATAGCCGGCTGGACGGCCTTACTCTGTCACTGGCCGCGAGCGGGACGTAATCGGGTTGAGCCATGCGCCCAAGTTATTGGCAAAATGGCGGCGGGCGCCAAGCACCTTACGGCCGCCTCAACGGGCGGGGCCGCGGTCGCCGGCCTCGTGCTCGGTGGCGCCGGTGTGCAGCAACCCGAAAACGATCGAATCCGAAAGGGCTTCCCAAGACGCTTCGATCACGTTCTCCGACACGCCGATGGTCGTCCACGACCGCTCGCCGTCGGTCGAGTCGATGAGCACGCGTGTTACCGAGGCCGTGCCCGTGGACGAATCGAGAACTCTCACCTTGTAGTCGGTGAGGTGGATCCGGGCGAGCTCGGGGTGGTGAGGGCCGAGCGCCTTGCGCAGGGCCGCGTCGAGGGCATGCACGGGGCCGTTGCCTTCCGCCACCTCCATCATGCGCTCGCCGCCCACAGACACCTTGATGCGCGCCTCGGTCAGGAAGCTGCCGTCCGGCCTCAAGTCGGTCACCACCCGGTTGGACTCCAGGCGGAAAAAGGACTGCTCCCATCCCGTGGCCGCCCTCATCATCAGCTCGAGCGAACCGTCGGCCACTTCGAAGTGGTAGCCGGCGTGCTCTAACTCCTTCAGCCGCTCGACCACATGGGCAGCCTCGTCGGCACTCATATCGATCCCCAGCTGTTCGGCCTTCAGGGCGACTGTGGACCGGCCCGACATCTCCGAAAGCACGAACCGGGTCGTGTTACCTACCGCCTCGGGCGAGACGTGGGAGTAGGCGCTCGGGGCACGGGCGATGGCGCTGGTATGGATGCCGGCTTTGTGGGCAAAGGCGGAAAAGCCCACGAAGGGCTGATGAGGATCGGGGGCCACGTTGGCGATCTCGGCGATGTGGCGGGCCACCGGGGTGAGCAACGCCAGGCGTTGCGGCCCGATGGTCTCGATACCGAGCTTCAGGCTCAGGTGTGCTATCACGGCCGTGAGGTCTGCATTTCCGGTGCGCTCGCCGTAGCCGTTTATGCACCCCTGCACGTGGTCGGCGCCGAGGCGGACGGCGGCGACGGAATTGGCCACGGCGCAACCCGCGTCGTTGTGAAAATGCACGCCCAGCCGACCCGAGGTAATCCGGCGCGCTTCGCCCACCACCCTTTCGACCTGGTGGGGCAGCATCCCGCCGTTGGTGTCGCACAGCACCGGCGTGGCGCCGCACTGCTCGACCAGGGCCAGGAAGTCGGCCGAAAAGCGGGGATCCTCCAGGTACCCGTCGAAGAAGTGCTCGGCGTCGACCAGGACGACCTTGCCGTTGTTGCGCAGGTAGGAGACCGAATCGGCCACCATGTCGAGGGCTTCGACCGTGGTGGTCCGCAGGGTTTCGGTTATGTGCCAGGGTGACGACTTGGCCACGAGACAGACGACGCCCGTTCCGGCGCCCATCAGGTCGGCCATGACCGGGTCGGTCTCGGCCCGGCCCCCCGCCTTGCGGGTGGCGCCGAAGGCGACCAGTTTGGCCCCGGCCAGCCGAAGTTCGCCCGCCGCCGCCCGCTCGAAGAACTCGCGGTCCTTGGGGTGGGCGCCGGGCCAGCCTCCCTCGATGTAGTGCACGCCGAGACGGTCGAGCTGCTCGGCCACGCGCAGCTTGTCGGCAACGGTGAACGAGAGGCCCTCCGCCTGGCTGCCGTCGCGCAGGGTCGTGTCGAAGATCTCGACTTGCCGCGGCGCTAGGGCGTCGCCGGCCTCATCGGGCATGCTCGACCCACGACTGGTAGCGGTCCTCCTGACCTGTCACGGCCGCTTTGTAGAGCTCCTGGATCTTTCTGGTCACAGGCCCGGGCGTGCCGTCGCCCACCTGCCTGTCGTCCACCGAGGAAATCGGTACGACCTCGGCCGCCGTGCCGCTCATGAAGGCCTCGTCGGCGATGTAGAGATCACTGCGCAGGAGGTTTGCGTACTCCACCTCGATGCCGAGATCCCTGGCAATGGTGAGCACCGAGCCCTGAGTTATGCCGGCCAAAGCACCGGACGCCAGGGGTGGGGTGACCACGCGGTCGTCGCGGACGATGAAGATGTTTTCGCCCGTGCACTCGGCCACGTAGCCCTGCAGGTTGAGCATGACGGCCTCGAGCGTCCCGGCGTCGGTCGCCTCGATCTTCGCGAGGATATTGTTCAGGTAATTCAGCGACTTG
>PMLI01000252.1 GCA_003158835.1 Acidimicrobiaceae bacterium | reverse complement strand
CGCCGCAGCCAGAGACAGCGGGGAAAGCCTCCCACCGGCGCCGGCCCGGAGGAGCTCAGCCAAAGCCGGCGCCACCGTGGTCGGCCCATCGCGAAGCGGATTGGCGATCCCGTCGGTGAGCAGCACGATGGCAGCGCCCCTGGGCAGGTGGGCGGAGGCGGTCTCAACCCTGGTCGCGTCGCCGTCGCCCTGGTTGGAGAACGGCAGGACGTCCGTCGCGGTGTGACGGAGATCGTCGTTGTCCGGAGGCAGGAACATCTCTTGCCAAACTCCCTCGGCCAGCCTGAACGCGGTGCTGTCACCAACCCGGCCCAGGACGACGTCGGCCCCACCATCTCCGCCCCCCCCGCCCGGGGCCCCGGCTCGGTCGTCCCCATCGACCCCATCAACCCCGACCGTCCGGGCCGTAACCAGAGCAACGACAAAGGTCGTGGAAAGGACGGCCGCGGTGCCCGTGGCCGGAACGGCGATGGCGCTCGACAGTTGGTCACTGGCGCGCCTGGCCGCCGCCCGGCACGCCCGCTCGTCCCAGTCCCCACAACCGGACAAATAGCGTGCCGCCACCTCGACCGCGAGATCGGCGCCCTCCCCTCCCCGGCCGGCGGTGCTGACCCCATCGGCCACTATCAGGCCCAGCCGGCCCGGGCCCGGCCTGACCCAGGCGTAGGAGTCTTCGCAGCGCCCACCCACGAGCCGGTGAGCGGCGCCGGCGACAGATGCGGCCAGGACGACGAAGTCGGCCGACTGACCACCGTCGGCTCGGTAGTTCGCAACCGAGGCGCAGGCTCTGGCCCGGACGGGCACGGGTGCGTCCGTGGCCGGAGAGGGCTCGCCCCAGGCTGGGCCGGCCCATCCGGGGCTCATTCCAGCTCGTCCACCGGGATGGGTTGCATNNCTGGGGTGCACCCGTGTAGGCGCTGGCCGATGAACTGACGATGGACTGCACCAGCCCGGCCATCAGCTCGGGCACGACGGCTGACGGGGCAGCACCCGCGGCGGCCACGTATGCCCGGTTGGGCTTGTTCTCGGCCACGGTGGCCAGGATTTCGGGTACGGCTTCGCCGAAACCGAAGGCGAGGATGTTGGGGTGGCGGCGCCACGCCGGGTCGACCAGCCTGCGATGGGCCTCCAGCCAGCGTTCTTCGGGGTCGGTCGGACGCCCATCGGAAACGAACAGCACGGCCGGCCGGTACCAACGCTCACCCGCCGCCCGGCCGGCGTGGTAGTCGGCCTCGATCACCCGGCGCAAGTGCTCGAACGCCGACGCATAGGACGTGCGACCCTCCACCTCTACCCTGGGCATGGACTGGACGAGGGCCAGGTCGGCCAGGCCGAGGACGGTGCGGGCCACGTCGCTGAAAGTGACGACGCCGAACCGGATCACCTCGGCCACGGCCGGGTCCTGGCCGACGCTGGCCCGCAGCTGGGGCAACTCGGCGTTTACCTCATCTATGGGCGCGCCGGCCATGGACTGGGAAACGTCCAGGCAGAGGTAGAACGGGAAGACGGCATAGCGCTCTTCGGTACCGAGGTACTGGCTCGCCATCGTCCGACCGAGAATACCGGAGGTCTGGTCCGAAGACAACGCCGCGCTCCCCCGCCCGCCCTACAACCCGATCCAGGGGCTCACGGCCATCCCCACCAGGAACAGGACCACGCACGCGGCGGCAACATCGAGCACCAGGACGCCCACCAGCCGCCTCAGCCCGTTAAGGCGCCGGCCCGGCAATCGGACCAACCGGGCGGCCAGGCCGTGAGCGGCCGCCCAGGTGGTCAAGGTGCGGTGCGCCATCTGGCGGGGAGTGAGAGCGGCCATGCCGGACAGGCCCGGGTTGCGCCCGCCGGCGGCCCCGGGCAACGCCGGGCCGGCCCCGGTCAACTGCCACGTGGCCACGGCCCGGTGGCGCACAACGGGGCGCACGACCACGTCGGGCGCGGTCACCGCCGTCCGCGCCAGCGCGCCGAGGCCAAGGCCCTGGGAGCCAAGGCCGTGGGAGCCGGGAACGGCGCCACTACGAGCCGGCCGAGCCGGCCGCTCGTCGCCCTGGGCGGCCCGGGCACGGGTTGCCATCTCTGTCGCCCCCAAGACGTCGAGCAGGTCCTCAAGTGCGGCCGCCCATTGGGCCGGAGTGGGCCGCTCGGCCGCGTTGACGAGAGACAACGACCGCTCGCACATCTCCCACAGCCCGGGCATGTCCGGGAACTTGCGCCACGACCGGGGCAGATCCAGGTCCACGTTGACCCGCTCGTGAGCGCGTTGGCGGCCCTGCAACGGGAAGTGGGCCGCCCCTACCAGGCGCAGGAAAACAAGGCCCAGAACATAGCGGTCGGACGCCTCCGTAGGCACGGCGCCCGGTGCAAGGGCGGGGTCGTCCCAGTTGGGCGTCGTCGCCCGTAGGAGGCCAGGGCGAGCAAGGTCGTCCGTCGCCGCCCCCCCGTCGGGCTCCCTGGGAGCTCCCCCGATAACCGCCCCGTCGCAGTCCAGTACGTACACAGCCGGGGCCGGCCGCAAAGACCACAAGACGTTCTTGGCCGAGAGGTCCCCGTGGACGACCACAGGGCCGGCCCCGCCCTGCCAAGCGTCCAGCAAGCGGGCCAGGGCATAGACGAGAGCAACCCGCTCCGCGGCGCCCGGTGGAGGCAGGGTCACGCCGTATGCGACGGCCATTCGGTCGGGGTCGCCGGCCAGGTAACTGAGGGTGGCCAGCCGCAGCAGCCCGTCGCGGTGTCGCAGCCAAAACTCGGCCGGGGCGCGGGGCATCAGCGACCCGAGGGCCAACCGGGCGTCCTGGTCGTCGACAACGGCGGCCGCTGGCCACGCCGACGAGCTGAGGATCCTCCGGCAGACCGCCTCGTCCCGGCCGGCTGCGACGGCCGGGACGGCGCACAGGAGGCTGAGGTCCACCAGGGGGCGAGGACGGCGCAGCTGCTTGTACACCATGACCGGACCGGGCCGGGGAACGCCGGGGTCACCTGCCGCCACCTCGAAAACACGGCCTTCTCCCCCCTCGGCCAGCAGCTCCCCCAACCGGAGCTCGGTGACAAGCACCTGGTTCAATACCCCGCCACCGTATCCACCGTGCCGACCAGAGGCAGGCCGGACGCCAGGCGCGTCACGTTGTCACGGATGNNCGGCTCGGGGTCGGTCACGTCCAGGGCGGCACCACCTAGGCGGCCCTTGCTCAAGGCCCTGACCAGGGCATCGGTGTCGACGTGGGGACCGCGGGCCACGTTGACCAACCAGGTGCCGGGGCTCATCAGGTCCAGCTCTGCGTCCGAGACGATATGGACCGTCTCGGGGCTGAGAGCCAGGGCCACGAACACCACCAGGGCGCCAGTCAGTGCCGCGCCCAGCTCCGCCATCGTAACGGTCCGCACGGCGCCGGGCACCGGCGAGCTTGTCCGGCGCACCACCGTGGCCTGCACGTGAAAAGGAGCGAGGAGTGCCAGCAGTTCCCGCGTTATCCCCCCGCCGCCGAGCACCGTCACGGGCGCGTCGTAGAGAGAAATACCGGCCTGCGGTCCCCAGGAGCGGGCCCGTGCCCGTTCCGGGAGTTTGCGCAACCCGGCCAAGGCCAGGCACAGGGCGTGTTCGGCTACCGGCCGGGCATAGCTGCCTTTGGCGCACGTCCATACGAGCCCGGCCGGCTGCGGTGCGCCGAAGATCCCGGCCTGGACGACGCCGTCGACCCCGGCCGAGGGCAGCTGCACCCAGCGCAGGCCCGGGTGCTCCCGGACCGTCTCGAGTAGGCCGGCGGTGCCGAAATCCGTCCAGACGACACCATCGACCGGCTCGTCATCCCTCCGGGCCCCGTGGCCGGCCAGGACGCCTCCCCCGTGGCGGACGGCCTCCAACACCCACTCGGCTCGGGCCGGTGCGACGAGGATCCGGGGACGGGAGCGGTCTAGCAAATCGGGGGGCTGTCGGCGTGCTGAGAAATGGAGACATCCAGTAGGGCGCGGTCCACCGTCACACCCCGGCTCGCCACCAGCCTCTCACTCACGACATGGGCCCCCGATTGCTTCCCGGACGACAACAAGGCCCGGGCGGGCGCCGACCAAGCCCGAAAGACCTGGACCAGGGCGCCCTGGGCCCGGTCCCGACAGTTTCCCAGGCCCCGGCCGGGCCGTGCAAGCGGCCGTCTCCCATTTTCAGTTCCAGTAGGTCGGTGACGCACCGATTGCGACCTTCTGACCTGGTGTCGCCACTTTCAGTGGCGTGGGCCGGTCAGGGCACCGCCCGAACTATCGGCCGGGGCAGCCGGTGCCGGCGGGCCGTCAGGTTCGGTGATGACGCGGCCAGGCCACCAGTTCCACTTCCCCAGCAGCGCCACCGTGGACGGTACCAGCAACGTGCGCACCAGGAAGGTGTCCATGAGCACCCCGATGGCAAGACCAAAGCCGACATCGCGGATTTGGCCCGCCCCGGGGCCGCTACCGGCCTCGAAAGCCAGCACACCGAAGGTCCCGGCCAGGACCATACCGGCCGAGGTCACCGTGGGCCCGGTCCGCCCGATCGCCCTCACCACCGCCTGGGACAGTTCCTGGCGGCGCGCCTCCTCCCGGATGCGGGTCATCACCAGGATGTTGTAGTCCGCGCCCAGTGCCAGCAGGAAGATAAACATGAGGAACGGGAGGACGAAGGTTATCCCCCCGCTTCCCCCGATGTCGATGAACAGCAGGGTCGACAAGCCCAGAGCGGCCAAGTAGGACAGCCCTACGCTCAGGATCAGGTAGAGAGGCGCCACCGCGCTCCTCAAGACCAGCGCCAGCAGCAGACCGATGGCGATGATGGCGACGGGGATGATCTGGACCATGTCGCGGCCGGAAGTGCTACTCACGTCGTACAGGGCCGCCGCCTCCCCAGCCAGCCCAGCTTGCTGGGCCCCGGACACCGAGGCCGCCGCGGCGACGGCCCGGCGGACGTCCGGACTGGCGTGCATGGCCGGGGTGGAGTCCTGGCTGCCGGCCTTGAGAGTGGCGACGAACTGGATCGTGCGACCGTCCGTCGACACGAAGACGACCAGTGAGCGGTAGGCGTTGTACACACTCACCGGGACGCGACCGGCCAGCGCCGCCGGCTCGGCCAGCGGGAGCTTGCCCGGGGGCCCCAACCCGTCGTACAGCTCTGTCAGGACGCGTGGCGGCACGGCAATCCCCTCCGGGTCGAGCGGGCCGGCCAGCTGGCGGAAAAGACCCGAGCGGCTGAGGGCGTCGCCGGCTCGCTGGAGCGGCTCGGGGTCGGCCCAGACGGGCTGGCGGTAGAGAAAGACCAGCTCGGCCGGGTTGGCGCTGGCGGCGGGGAAATGCCGGGCGAACAACGCATTGCCGATGGCCTCGTCCGAGCCTGCTGGCGCATTGAGGGCGCCGGCGAAACCCGAGGAGTAGTAGCCGAGCGCCGCCACCGACAGGGCGGCGAACAGGCCGATGCCGACTATCAGGGTCCGGGCCGGGCGAGAGACCAGGCGAGCGGCGACGCGGCCCCACCAGCCGTCCCGTTCACGCTCGATGGCGCCGTCAAGGCCGGCTCCGCCGGCATCGGTGGCCCGGGCCACTTTGGATTGGGACNNAACGGCCAGCAGTGCCGGCAGGAGAGTGAGGCCCGCCACCAGCATCACGCCGACTCCGACGGCCAGCGGGACGCCCAGGTCGTGGTAGAGGCCGAAGCTGGCCAGGAGCAGGCTGAGCAGGGCGAACATGACGGTCGCGGCGGACGCGCTGATCGACTCGCCCACCCGCGCCAGAGCGTGGGCCACGGCCTCCTTGGGGTCTAGCCCGGAGCGGAGCTCCTCCCGGGAACGGAAGACGAGGAACAGCCCGTAATCGGTCCCGGCGCCCAGCATGAGCACTATGAGCAGCAGCTCGGTGATCTCGGAGATCTCGAGCCCGTGCGCCCCGAGCTCGCCTATCAGGCGCATGGACACCACCAGGGCCACGCCCGCGGGCGCCAGGGTGATGAGCGGCGCCAGGACCGACCGGAAGATCACCAGTAGCAGGACGACGATCAGCAAGAGCGAGAGCAGCTGGACCTTGTTGCTGGTCTTGTTGGAACTGGCCTGGTTGGCGACGTTGGTGGCCACGGGACCGGCGAGGTGGAACTGCAGGTCCAGCCCCCTCCCCGCCGCGCTCTTGTTGGCGCGGGCCAGCTTGGCCTGCAGGGACTTGACCAACGGCCCTTGGCCGATGATGTTGTTGAGGCCGACGCCGGTGGTGACCAGGATGCGGGCCGCCTGGCGGTCGGTCGATAGGCCGACAACCTCAGCCGACAGGACGTGGCCTATGGACCGGTCGGCCACCGCTTGTGCGTTCACGGCACCGAGGTCGGCCGCGCTGAGCGAGGCGCGGTGGGCACCGGAGGGATGCTTTTCGACCAGGGCGGCCACGATGATGATCTGGCTCTGCTTGCTGATGCTGCCGATGAGGGGGGCGGCCAGGGTGGCTGCTTCGTTGCTGGGCGCGGTGGTGGGCAGGAACTGCGTGTTGTCGTTGTTGACCTCGCTGCCGAGCGAAGGCAGGGCCACGCTCGAAACTATGGCGACGGCGACCCAGGCGGCGATGATCAGCCAGCGGAAGCGGACCGACGACCGCCCTAACGCGCCGAAGAAACGGTCCGTGCGGCTCAAGTTGGCAATCTCTCCTGTGGCCGGGGTGCGTACCGGGCCGGCTGTGTGACGACCCGCCCCCGAAGCGTAACGCTCCCGGCCGAACGCCTCGGACAGGCCGGTACGGCCCGTCGCCACCGTCCTTGCCCTGGGGTGCTCAGCGCCCTAGAGTCGCTCCTGCAAGCTACTGGTCAGCGAAGTCCGGTGCGAAACCGGCGCTGTCCCGCAACTGTCGTCTCTCGTGCCAACCCCGGTCGAGGGCAAAGCCAGGTCGCCTGGCCGGTAGTGAGCGACCAAGCACGTCGAGGCAACGCGCGGTCGCAGGGCGCGGGCCCTGTCTCCAGGCACAACCCTCGGCCATGAGGAGGAGTGCCATGAAGAGACCTGAGGCGGTACATCTCCTGGCCGGTGCGGCTATAACCGCCATCGCCGCCGCCCTTTGGCCGGGCGCGGCGGGCGCCGGGCCGCCGGCGACGGCCCCGGTGGCCGGGGCCACAACGCCAGCCGCCGAGGCCGTTTTTCCCGTAACCGTGGCCAGCGGGGACGGTTCTGTAACCATCCCGGCCCGACCGGTACGGATCCTGTGCCTGTCGGCCAGCGCCACCCAGATGCTTTATGCCCTGGGCGCCGGGCCCCAGGTGGTGGGGGTGGACGAGTACTCGACCTGGCCCGCCAACGCGCCGCGCACAAAGTTCACGGGCGCCGAGACGAGCGCCGAGGATTACCTCCCTCTGCGGCCGGACCTCGTAATTGTTGCGTTCCGGAGCGGTAGCGTCATCCAGCAGCTGCAAAAGCTCGACATACCCGCGTTGCTCCTGGCGCCGGCGACCACGTTCGCAAACGTCGACAGCCAGTTGGCCGAGCTGGCGGCCGCTACCGGTCACCGGGCCGCCGTAAGCACGGTGGAAGCTACGATCAAGACCGACATAACGGCGGCACTCGATAAGGCCGGTAATGCGGGCCGGGGCCAGACGTATTACATCGAGGTCGACCCCACCTATTACACGGCGACATCGAAGACGTTCATCGGCTCCGAGTTCTCGCTTTTCGGTATGCGGGACATCGCCGACCCAGCCGGTCGCCTGTCCACGTACCCGCAGATATCGGCCGAATATATCCTCAAGGCAAACCCTGATTATGTCTTCTTGGCCGATACTGTCTGCTGCCAACAAGAACCCGTAAGCTTCGCCCGCCGCCCCGGCTTCAACGCGTTGCGGGCCGTGCGGCTCCGCCACGTGATCGGGGTCAACGACTCCGTGGCCTCGCAGTGGGGGCCCCACACCATCGAGACCTTCGTCGCTTTGTTGGCCGGCACGTTGCGCCCGTGACGCTCACCGCCGACCCCAGGACCGGCAATAGGCCGGCGCCGGCCCTCCTCGACTTCGATGACACCGGTCCTCCCCCGCTGCAGCCGACGCGCCTGCCCGCCGTCCACGTCCTGGTCGGGGCCGGCTTCCTCCTCGTCGCGGCTACGGTCAGCATTCTGGTGGGGCCGGCCGGCTTACCCGCCGGCGCCGTCCTGGCGGAGGTCGTGGGCCGGATCCCCCTGGTCCACCTTCACTCGGGCCTTTCTGCCACCGGGGTGGTGGTGGTGTGGCAGTTCCGCATGCCGCGGATGGTGCTCGGCTGCCTGGTAGGAGCCATGCTGGCAATTGCCGGCGCATCGTACCAGGGCGCCTTTTCCAACCCTCTGGCCGACCCGTACTTGCTCGGGGTGGCCTCGGGCGCCGGTCTGGGTGCCACGCTGGTGGTCGTCGGGGCACCGTTCATCGGGCAGATCCCGTCCGGCCTGCTACCCGTAGCCGCTTTCGCCGGCGCCGTGCTGGCTGTCGCCGCCACCTTCGCCCTGGGCCGCTCCCGCGCCTCGGAACGTTCGGCCGCTTCGCTGCTGCTGGCCGGGGTGGCGGTGGCCGCGTTCTTCACCGCCGTGCAGACGTTCCTTCTCCAACAGAGCAGCCCCGGCCAACTGACCACGGTCTACTCCTGGATCCTGGGCGGCCTGGCGACGGCCGGTTGGTCACAGGTTGAACTGGTCCTGCCTTACGTGGGCGTTGCCACGCTGGTACTGCTGGCTTGCCGCCGTCTGCTGGACGTGATGAGCGTGGGCGACGAGGAAGCCGCCAGCGTCGGGGTGAGGGCGCAACGCGTCCGGATCGTCGTCATCGTCGCCGCCACGCTCGGGACGGCCGCCGCCGTCTCGGTAAGCGGGCTCATCGGGTTCGTCGGCATCATCGTCCCTCATACCATCCGCCTGCTGGCGGGGCCGAGCTACCGGCGCATCCTGCCCCTGTCGGTACTGTTCGGCGCCGGTTTCTTGGTCCTCGCCGACCTCCTCGCCCGCACCGTCCTGTCCCCGGCCGAAATCCCCCTGGGCGTGGTCACCGCTTTCCTGGGCGCCCCGTTCTTCCTGGTGGTACTGCGCCAGGCCCGCAGGGTGGGCTGATGCTCGAGATCGAACAGATATCGGTGGTGCTGGGCGGCGTGACCGTCCTGGCGACCGTGTCGGCGCGGGTCGACAGCGGCGGTTGGCTGGGATTGGTCGGCCCCAACGGCGCCGGGAAGTCCACCCTGGCCCGAGCGGTGGCCGGCCTCGTGCCTTACCAGGGGCGCATCCGGATCGCGGGCCGGGAACATTCGGCGTCCGACTGGCGAGCACGTGCCCGGTCCGTGGCCTACGTCCCCCAGCGGCCGGTGTTGCCGGCCTCGATGAACGTCACCGACTACATCCTGCTCGGCCGGTCCGCCCACCACTCTTACCTGGGGGCTGAGACCGCCCACGACCGCCGGGTGGCGGCCGGGGTGATCGACCGCCTGGCCCTCACCGACTTTTGCGACCGGCACCTGGGCGAGCTGTCCGGGGGCGAGGCCCAGAGGGCGGTCATGGCCCGGGCCCTGGTGCAGGAGGCGCCGGTGCTGGTGCTGGACGAGCC
>PMLI01000419.1 GCA_003158835.1 Acidimicrobiaceae bacterium | reverse complement strand
TCGAGCCCGGCCGTCAGCGCCCGGAGGTCAGCTTCAGCCTTGTGCTGTGCCGTCATGTCGCGCACCACACTGACAAACATCAACGGGGTACCGCCTGGGTCGCGTACTATCGAGACGGTCTGCTCCACCCAGACAGTG
The DNA here is from genome assembly GCA_003158835.1 of Acidimicrobiaceae bacterium. Classification (GTDB taxonomy): domain Bacteria; phylum Actinomycetota; class Acidimicrobiia; order Acidimicrobiales; family Palsa-688; genus Fen-671. The sequence goes on along the minus strand of PMLI01000419.1, from coordinate 2,478 downwards.
TCGCCCGCTTTATGCAGGTAGCGCTTTTCGAGGACGTAAGTGTCGCTCTCCCCGGCGATGAGGCTTTCGACATTGGCGACTTCAGGGTCGAGGTCGTCGGGGTGGGTGATGTCATGGAACCGCATCGCTTCAAGTTCTTCGGCCGTGTAACCGGTGATCTGACAAAACCGAGGGTTGACCCGCGCCAGCTTGCCGGAGAGGTCGACGTGGGCGATGCCGACTGTTGCGTACTGGAATATCGTACGGAAGAGCTCGTCAGAGGCCTGCAGGTCCGACTCGGCTTTGCGCTGTGCCGTTAGGTCGCGGACGACGACGAAGCAGCCGACGACCTCGCCCGAGACGTCACGGTAAACCAAGCTGTTGTAGAGCACGGGGGTGAGGTGGCCGTCGTGGTGGCGGACGGTCAAGGAATAATCGGCAAACCCGCCCTGAGCGAGCACCTGCTCGTGACCGGCTCGAGCCCGGGCCGGCTCGGTGAAGTAGTCAGACAAGTCGGTGCCGATCAACTTGTGGCGCGCCACCCCGGTCAGAGCGGTCGTGACCTGGTTGCAGTCGGTTATCCAGCCCTGGGGACTGAGGGCCACCAGGGCAACGCTGCTGGCTTCCATGAGGGCGCGGGCGTGTTGTACGAAAGCCGATCCCGCGGGCGCTTGTTCACGGTGGCGCGCCTGTCCGAGCGTGCCCCTGGGCCCCGCCGACGAAGTGCTAATGAGAGACCCGCTCCCCGACCCACAGCGAGAACTCTTCGGCCGGGAGGGCGTGGCCGAACAACCACCCTTGGCCCAGGTCGCAGCCGAGCGACTGGAGCGCGGTCAATTGAGCCTCTGTTTCGATGCCCTCGGCGACAATGTTGAGGCCGAGGCTGTGGCCCATCGTGACCATCGCCGTCACAAGTGCCAGGTTGTCGGCGTCATCGGGGAGGCCGTCAACAAAGGACCCGTCGATCTTGAGCTGGGCCACGGGTAATTCCTTCAAGCGGGAAAGGGAGCTGTAGCCGGTCCCGAAGTCGTCAATAGCGAGGTTCACACCGAGGGCATGGAGCTTTCTCAGGAACTCAGTGCCGACCGCGACGTCTCCTATGAGCGTGCTCTCGGTGATCTCGAGGAGGAGCCTGCTCGCATCCAGATCCGCTCCACGCAGCGCCGTCTCGATGGTTTCAACGAACGCTAGGTCGTGCATCTGCCGGGCCGACAGGTTGACGCTCACACCAAGGGCAGACGACCACCCGGCGGCGGTGTTGCACGCGGAAGTCAAGATGTGGTTGCCGAGCGCCACTATAAGCCCATTGTCCTCGGCTATCGGTATGAAAACTGACGGGGGGACCACGCCGATGTCGGGATCGTGCCAACGCGCCAGGCTTTCCGCCCCCACCACGCGCAGCGAGCGGAGGTCGACGATCGGTTGGTAGTGGGCCTGGACGAGGCCCTGGTCAAGGGCGCGGTGGAGACGTTCTTCGATGTCCATCCGAGCGACAGTCAGCTCTCGCAGTTCGGTGTCGAAGATCTCGGCCCGGCCCCGGCCCCGCTCCTTGGCGCGGTACATGGCGGAATCGGCATCTCGGACAAGGTCTTCGGGGTTGGCCCCTGTCCCGCCCAGCGCGATCCCGATGCTGACGCCGACGTGGATCTCGTAGTCAGTGACGTGCAACGGGGGTCGTAGGGAGGTCAGGATCCTCTGCGCGGCCCGCATGACGTCGGTATCGTTGGTGAGCCCTTCGCACAACACCAAGAACTCATCTCCACCGAGACGGGCTACTGTATCGTCGAGCCGGACGGCGGAACGAAAGCGCCTCGCCACTTCGATCAGGACCTGGTCGCCGACGGAATGGCCGAGGCTGTCGTTGATGGACTTGAAGCGGTCGAGATCGAGCATCAGCACGGCGATGGGGCACCCCGACCGGCGCGAGCGCTCGACGGCCTGCGCCGTGCGGTCCAGAAGCAGCATGCGGTTGGGAAGGCCGGTGAGCGGGTCGTGCATGGCATGGTGGGTGATCTGCTCCTCTGCCCTGTAGCGTTCATAACCAACCGCTGCCACTCTCGCCCCGAGCCGACCGACCTCGACCTCGTGGGGAGTGGGCCCGGTGGGAGCCTCCGAGAGGAACAACAACGCGCCGATCGACGCCAAAGGATTGGGCCCGCGGATCGCAACGCCCCAGAAGCAACGAAGTCCGTGACGAGTTACGAGCATCTGGGCCGGGGGCCAGGTCGGGTCACTTCCGAGGTCACCGATCATGGGATTGTCTATTTTCGCCTGGTCCCACCACGGCCACCGGCCCGCTCCGGCCATGAGCCGGCTCAGGTCGTACCCGGTGTCAGCCGGCAGGCGGTCTCCGGTGGCGACGAAAGGGACCGGCTCGCTGCTCACGATGACGAGGCACACCATGTCTGGGAGATGGCCTTCCATCTCGCGAGCGATCTGTTTCACAGTGTGCTCAAAGCGCGCCCCACCGGCGACGTCGTCGAGCAGGCGTGCCTCGGT
>PMLI01000572.1 GCA_003158835.1 Acidimicrobiaceae bacterium | reverse complement strand
CACCCAGAGCTTCACCCTGGTCGTGAACAGCGGCCTCGCCATAAACAGCGCCAGCACGGCGACGGCAACCGCGGGCACGGCGTTCAGCTTCTCCGTCACGGCAACGGGTACGCCCGCCCCGACCCTTACCCACACCGGGACACTGCCCGCCGGCGTCACCTTCACCGCCAACACCAACGGTACGGCCACCCTGGCCGGCACGCCGNNCGGCACGGCCACCCTGGCCGGCACGCCGGCCGCCACCGACAGCGGGACCTACAGCCTGACCTTCACGGCCCGCAACTCGACCGGGACCGCCAGTCAGGCCTTCACGCTGACCATCGACCAGGCCCCGTCGTTCTCCAGCGCCGCCAGCGCCACCGAGACGGCCGGGACGGCGTTCAGCTTCTTGGTCAGCGCCAAGGGCTTCCCGGCCCCCACACTGGCCAGCGGGGCCCTGCCCGCTGGGGTCGGCTTCAGCGCCCCCAGCACCGGCACGGGGACGCTGTCGGGTAGCTCCACGGTCACGGCCGGGACCTACCCCCTGGCGTTCAGCGCTACCAGCGGCTCCAACACCGCCACCCAGAACTTCACCCTGACGGTCAAGGCGGCCGGGACCACAGTGGCCGTGCCCAGCTTCACCAGCTCGGCGTCGTACACAGCGACGGCGGGCAAAGCCTTCACCTTCACCGTGACCACAACGGGGAGCCCAGACGTCGGCTACACCACCAGCGTGACCCACAGCGGGACCATGCCGGCCGGAGTCAGCTTCTCCAACCGGGGCAACGGGACGGCCACCATCTCCGGTACGCCCAGCGCGGCCAGCGGTGGCACCTACTCCATCACCCTGGCCGCGTCCAACTCGGCCGGCGCCACCACCCAAACCTTCGTGCTCACGGTCGACGCCGGACCTACCATCACCACGGCAGCCAGCGCCACGGCCACGGACGGCTCCGCGTTCAATTTCACTGTCAAGGCGACGGGGGCGCCGGCACCGGTCATGACCGAGTCCGGTGCCCTCCCGGCCGGCCTCACCTGGGCCGACAACGCTAACGGGACTGCCACCCTGTCCGGCACCATCGGGACGGGCCAGGGCGGCGTCTACAAGCTCACCCTCGGTGCCAAGAACACCTTCGGTTCGGCGACGCAGGCCTTCACGCTCACCGTCGACCAGGCGCCCGCCATCACCAGCGCCTCGTCGGCCAGCGCCACCCACGGCCACGCCTTCAGCTTCAGCTTCACCAGCGTCGGGTACCCACTTCCGACCGTGACGCACTCGGGCACCGTGCGGGGCTTGACCTACACTCGCAACACCAACGGCACGGCCACGCTATCGGGGGCTCCGAGCACGGCCGGCACCTACTCGCTGACCATCACAGCTACGAACTCCGTCGGCTCTGCGACCCAAACCTTCACGCTGAAGGTCGCATAAGCCACTTGAAACTCTCCACGACGAAGGGCCCCGGCGGTCAGCCGGGGCCCTTCGTCAATTTCGGCCATAGGCAGATGTTCCCTAACCCCGTCGGCCATGTTCCGCCGCCGCATGTGCGGCCCTACTACGGCCCGGCGGGCGTTCCTCCCGTCATGGGGCCGACCAGTCGTCACCAGAGCGCTAATCGAAAAGGGGGCCAGTGACCATGAGGTTCGAAGGCGGCACGATCCGAACATCCGGGCCCGTTGCCGGAAGGGCCGGCTCTCACTACGGCGGGCTGACGGACATCTCCGGGCCCAGTTTTGGGGCCCATTATCGCAGAGGACCTTCGGGTGTTTCGAGGTCCCGACGCCCCGCTCACAATTACAGAGGACCTGTCGATTATCCGAGGGTGAGACGACTGCCGGCGGTGGTCCTCGCCGTCCTTTTTTCCCTCTTGCTCGCCAGCGCACCCTCGGTACCTGCACCACCGGCCCGTGCCGCCGCTACTTGGTGGCAACCTGGCCCGATCAGCTCGTGGCAGTACGACCTGGGCTGGCCGGTCGCCGCACCGACCAACCTCGGCGCCGTCCAGGTTTACGACGTCGACTATGACGGTTCCGAACGTGGTACCGAAGCACAGGTAGCGGCCCTGGTCGCGCAGATCCACGGGGAAGGGGCAAAGGCGCTCTGCTATCTGGAAACGGGAGCGTGGGAAAACTATCGGCCGGACGTCGGCAAGTACCCGGCCAGCCTCCTCGGCAACACCATATCGGGGTACCCGAACGAGCGCTACGTTGACATCCGCCAATGGTCCCTCCTGGAGCCGGTACTGGAAGCCCGCTTCCAGCAGTGCAAAGCGGAGGGCTTCGACGGGGTGGAAACGGATATCGACGACTCGTACACGGACAACACCGGCTTCCCCCTGACGTTGGCCGATCAGGTCAGCTTCGACACCGAGGTGGCAAGCGACATCCATGGGTTGGGCCTGGCCTGGTTCCTGAAAAACGGCATCAATAATGACGCTTTCGTCGCGGACATGGAACCCGTGGCCGACGGTACGGTGAACGAGCAGTGTTGGCAGTACAAAGAGTGTTCCCAGCTGGAGCCGTTTGCCGAGGCCGGTAAACCCATCCTCAATGTGGAGTACGCGAGCCCAGCCGAAGCCACGACATGTCCTGAGGCTCTGGCGTTCCCGATGCCAAGCATGCACACCGACGTGAACTTGGACGGGACGATCGCGTGGGGCTGCTGGCAGTACAGCGGCGGCACGGCGACCACGACGGGGGCAACGACCACGACGGGGGCAACGACCACGACGGGGGCACCCACCGTGACAACGGCCACGACGTCGCCTACTTCGCCTGCTACGACGGCTACGACGATGCCGCCCAGCACGTCGGCCAGCACATCTTCGCCTACGACGACGACCACATCGGTTGCGCCTGCTACGACTGCGGTCACGCCCACGACGGCATCGGCCTGGAAATGGCATCGACCGACTTGAGCTACGGGCGCGCGCCGCGACTCCGGACCGCGCCCGCGGCCAGGCGGCTGGTTCTGCCCGAGGCAAGTGCCCGCGGGCCTGGGCGTCCCGCCGCGATGCCCTGGTCAGGCGTGACATCGAGGATCCCCATGGTCGGGCTGGGCTGGGCCACGCCGGCGCGAGCACCGGGGACCGGCGCCACCCCCGGGACGGCCGGTGGGGGCAGCGGCGTCGCAGCGGCGCCGGCCGCCGTGGGCAGGACCAGCGCCGGGACCAGCAGCGCCAACCGGCGCACGTTGACGCGCTTTGTCATCAGTTGGGAGCCGACAGTTAGGGGGCGACGACCGTGAGGTCCGACTCGGAGGCCCACCCTTTTTGCGAGAACACGCCCGCCTGAGCTGGGACCTTCGAGTGGGCGTACGCCGGTACGCCCCACTTTGCCAGGGGCTTGGCGACGACGGTGACGGTGAAATTGAGCGTGCCGATCGGGTAGCCCTTGGTGCTCCACGGGATTTCCCAGTACCCAACAGTGGTGGCGCCCGTCTTGTGGGCGCCGTACTCCATGGGGATCTTCCCAACACCGGGGACCGTCACGTAAGCGGCCTCAACGTTGCCGGCGGTGAGGGCGGCCCCGCCCGCGGACGAGTCGTCGGCGTACATCCGGAACACGACGAGCTGGCCCTGGACGAACTGGTTCTCTTCGAGGCAGGTGCCGGCGGGCTTGGGCGTCCCGCCCCCGGTGACCGTGTCGACGTACACGACGACCAGGTGGCCGTGCCCCCCTGGACCGGCGGGCTGGCCACCGTCGTCGTCGTGGTCGAAGTCGCCGTCGTGGTTGAAGTGGTCGTTGTGGTCGAAGTGGTCGTCGTCTGGGCTGAGGCGGCTGCGATGGCGACGGCGCCGGTGGCAGCTATAACCCCGACACTGAGAACGGTGATGA
>PMLI01000145.1 GCA_003158835.1 Acidimicrobiaceae bacterium | reverse complement strand
GCATAGACCACGGCTTGTGCTTCCACGCCGAACCGAAGCTTCGCACCGTTATTTGGGATTTCGTCGGTGAAGAGATTGAAGAGGACCTGCTCGCCGGGTTGGCACCGATGGCAGCCGGATCGGTCCCGCCAACGGTGGCAGAGCTTCTCGGCGCCCAGGAGATAGGGGCCCTCACGGCCCGGGCGGCTGCCCTGCGAGCCACCGCCAGGTTCCCCGAACCGTACCTCGACTTCCCCTACCCGTGGCCGTTGGTATGACCGGGAGCTGGCCGAAGGAAGCTAACCTTAACGCCGCGCCAACCTTTGCCCGGCGCGCCACCGGGAGTGAGGGCGCCCAGGGACATGCACCAACGTGAGAGGAGCCCTGTCGAGTGAGCAGCCAGGACGAGGTGCGATTGGCGGTCCCGGCCCGCCCCGAGTTCCTGGGACTGGCCCGCGTGACCGCGGCCGGGCTGGCCGGTCGCCTCGGCTTCACTTTCGACCAGGTCGAGGACTTGCGGTTGGCCATAGATGAGATCTGCTTCGGGCTGACGGGGAGCAAGGGCAGGGACGGCATTTTGGAAGTGAGGTTCCTGCTCGGTCCGGACGGGCTTATCGTCAACGGACGAGGCCGTTTTTCGGGGGCGGCGCCCGTGCATCTCTCCGAACTGTCCGAAGTAATACTTAACGCTTTGGTCGATGAGCACTCCATAAGCGACGGCGCCGGAGGGCCACATTTCCGTCTGGTGAAAAGGCGACAACCCGGTAAAGGCGACGTGGACGGCCAGGCACCAGGGGAAGGGCAGTGAGCCTGGAGCCCACCCGGCGCCATGAGCTTACGGAGCAATTTGTCGCATACGCGGCGACTCGTGACGCCGGTTTGCGCGACCAGTTGGTGGGCGCGCATTTAGGGCTGGCCGAATACCTGGCGCGCCGGTTCGCCAACCGGGGCGAGCCGCTGGACGACCTCGTGCAGGTGGCTTCGCTCGGGCTGATAAAGGCCGTGGACCGCTTTGACCCGACCCGAGGCGTCGCATTCTCCACTTACGCCACCCACACGATGGTCGGAGAACTCAAACGCCATTTTCGCGACAAGGGCTGGGCGGTACGGGCTCCCCGCCGTATGCAGGAGCTTTACCTGAGCCTCGGGAAGGTCGTGGCGGCTCTGGGCCAGGAGCTCGGCCGCTCGCCGACTATCGCGGAGCTCGCAGCGGAAGTGCAGGTGTCCGAGGAAGAGGTCCTGGAGGCTCTCGAGGCCGGCCAGGCCTACCGCTCCACCTCCCTCGACGCGCCGGCGGGCACCGAAGAAGGAGAGACCCTGGGGGCGCGACTGGGAGCAGAGGACTCCTCACTGGAGGACGCCGAGAGCCGGGCCACGCTCTCCCCGCTCCTGGAGCAACTGGACCGGCGCGAGCGCCTCATCCTCCACCTCAGGTTTTTCGAAGGGCTCACCCAGTCCGAGATCGCCACCAGGCTCGGGATATCCCAGATGCACGTGTCGCGGTTGCTGGCGCGCAGCGTCGCCCAGCTACGTACTGCCGCAGAGAAGCCGACGCGCTGATGCGGCTGCTGCTGGTCGTCAACACCTCCGCCTCGTCTGTGACGGCCCGGGCCCGCGTGGTCATTCACAAAGCTCTCTCGGCTGACCACGAAGTGGTCCTGAAAGAGACCAACCGGAGAGGGCACGCCGCCCGCCTGGCCCAGGGCGCGGCCGCTGACGGCCTCGACGCCGTCGTCGTCCTCGGCGGGGACGGGACGATGAACGAAGCGGTCAACGGGTTGGCGGGCTCGTCGACCGCCCTGGCCGTCCTTCCTGGGGGCTCGACCAACGTCTTTGCCCGGACGATCGGGATGGCGAACGACCCGATCGAAGCCACCAGCCAGCTGCTTTCCGCCCTCGCCGCCGGCTCGGTCGAGCGAGTGGGCCTGGGCCAGGCCAACGCTCGCTACTTCCTCTTCCACGCCGGCATCGGCTTTGACGCCGCCGTTGTGGCCGGTGTCGAGAAGATGGCTTCGCTTAAGCGCTACGCCGGCCCGGCCCTGTTCGTGGGAGCGGCCCTTGTCACCTGGGCCAACGGGTACGAGCGCCATCACCCGGCGTTCTCGGTCCGCCCGGACGCGGGCCCGGTGATAGACGACGGCTACTTCGCCGTCTGCCTCAACACGGACCCGTACACGTACTTCGGCAACCGGCCTCTGCGACTCGTGCCAGGTACGTCCCTGGTGACGCCGCTCTCCCTGGTCATCCTGCGCAGGCTCACCCTGCGCGCTGTCATTCCCGTCGTCGTCGCCGCCTTCGGCAACGGCCTCGATGGCGATGGTCGCAAGCACACCACGCTGCTGCGCCGGGTCGGCCAGGCGACCGTCAAGGGGCACCGGCCCGTCCCCTATCAGGTCGACGGCGACTACGTGGCCGAGTCGGAACAGATCGAGCTGCGATGGGCGGCGGGGGTCCTGTCACTCGTTTTGCCCCTGGGACCAAACCAGCTCCCGGCCAGCCGGGACTGGCCCACCGGGGCCGGCACCCGGCCGTGAAGTCCGCCACGATCTCCGTTCGGAGCGCCACGAACAGCGGCTTCTTCGGGTTGGTTAATGTGAGAACAACCCCTTGCGCCGGACGCCACCGAGGCTATACTGCTTCTACGCGCAAGCTGTCACCCTTCTTCTTTGGTGGCCCACGCACGTGAAGGATTTCACAAGCTTGATTGGGTTGGGCCTTTTTGTCCGGCCCTTGACCGCGGCCCCCGGTCAAATGCAGTTGACCGTGCCAGGAGGAAAACTGAGTTGGCCCTGACTTGGACTCGGAGCATCGAGTGGGATGTTGAAGATTGGCGCGAGCGGTCTGCCTGCCGCGACACCGATCCCGACCTGTTTTTTCCCGTCGGTAGTACGGGACCGGCAGTCGAGCAGATAACAAGCGCCAAGGCGGTCTGTGGCACTTGTGACGCTCGCTCGAGTTGCCTGGACTTCGCGTTAGCAACCAACCAGGAGTCAGGGATCTGGGGCGGCACTACCGAAGAGGAGAGGCGCAAGCTTCGCAAGGTGTGGCTGGCTCGCCAGCGCCGGGCCGGCTAGAGCCCGNNCCCGTCCGGTCCGCCTTTATTGGGCTGGTCCCGCCTCGGTCCTGGGCCTTTTAGATCCGTGCCAGTTCGTCGCGGTCGGAGTGGCTGACGGGCACAACGAACTGGACCACCGTCCCCCTGTCGTTGTACATCTTGATGGTCCCCCCGAGCTGGCTGTTCACCAGTCCCCTCACTATGGACAGGCCGAGGCTCGTCGTGCCTTCGATCGAGAAACCCGCCGGTAGACCGCTCCCGTTGTCCCTCACCTCGACCGCCAGTTGGTCCCCGGTGCGACTGAGCGAGACGTGCACCCTGGGCTCTCGCGACTGGTCGGGCCCGTGCGCCACCGTCGTGCCGGCCTCCGCACCCCGATGAGCCTCGGCACCCTGATGAGGGGGCGCCCCGCCATTGCTGGGGCCCGGGTCAGGGTGCTCGCCGCCGTGACCGGTGGGGGCCACGAAAGCGTGCTCGACCGCGTTTTGCATCAGCTCGTTCAACGCCACCGCCAGCGGCGTTGCCACCTGGGCACCCATCTCTCCTGCCTCGCCTGACCAGGTCACCTGGGCAGGCGTCGCCGCGCCCGAAAGGTCCTCCGCCATTCGTACCAGCGAGGGCAGTATGTCGTTGAAGTGCACTTCGTCGGTGGTGTCCCTGGAAAGTATCTCGTGGACGACGGCGATGCTGCGCACGCGCCGCTCGGCTTCTTCCAACGCATGCCGGCCGTCGCCTTTGGGCAAGCGCCGTGCCTGCAGGCGTAGCAGGGACGATATCGTCTGCAGATTGTTCTTCACCCGGTGGTGCACTTCGCGGATGGCGACATCCTTGCCCAGCAGCAGCCGGTCCCGACGCCGGAGGTCGGTAACGTCACGGACGAGCACGAGCGCGCCCGTCACCTTGCCCTGGTCCAGTAGCGGGATGCAACGCACGAACACGGCAACGTCGCCGAGCTCGAGTTCTTCGGAGACCGGCTCGTGCTGGTGGAAGGCAGCCGGCACGGGCGTGTGCTCGAGGCCCAGCTCGGCCAGACTGGCACCCAGTATGCCCCGGTAGATGCCCAGCCGGTGCAGGGCGTTGACGGCATTGGGAGAGCTGAACTCGATCCGACCGGAGCCGTCCAGGGTCATGACCCCGTCGCCCACCCGCGGTGCCTCGCTCGACAGGGGCTCGTCCACCGGGAAGGGGAACGTACCGGCTACCACCATCCGTGCCATGCGGTCGAAGACGCCCACATAGACGCGTTCGAGCTCCCCGGCCCGGCGGCCGACTATTAGAGGCGCCTCCCTGGTGAGCACGGCCACGATGTCGCCCCGCATTCGGACCGGTATACAGACCACTCGAGCGCGTTCGCTGCGAGCCGCCACCGGCACCTCACCTTCCACCACACTGCCGAGCGACCACGCCCGAGCCAGCAGGGGCCGCTCGTTGTCGCCGACCTCCCGGCCCAGCAAGTCCTCCAGGTGCAGGGTCTGGCTGGTCGTCGGCCTCACCTGGCCCACGACCACGAAACCCCCCTGCGGCGCGGAAATGGGGACAAAAAGTAACAGGTCGGAAAACGACAGGTCGGAAAGGATCCCACAGGAGCCCACGAGGCGCTGTAAATGCTCTACGACGGCTTCCGGCGCCAAGGTGCGGCCCCTCAGCAGCTCAGCCAAGGTTGCCATGACAATCCTCCTTTAGCGCCGCCTCCGCCGGCAATGCCGCCTCCGCGAACCGGCCCCTCATGACCATATGTGGCGGCCGAGCGCGAGCACGCCCTCCAGGTCGTGGACGTCCTCCTCCATCTCGGGCACGCTGACCACGACGCTGGGCAAGCTGGACAGCTCTGAACGTTGGCTGGCTTCTCGTCTTGCCACCAGGCCTATGTTATTGAAATTGGTGCCCACTTCCTGCAGGACTCGTTCGACCAAGCTCGGGGGAGCCCCGCGCAAAGGCCCTTCTTCGGCGCACAGGGCGCTGGCGAGCTCCCCTGCCTTTTCGCACAGCCGAGCAGCTCGGGGCGCCAGTCCGGGGGAGAGAAGGTAAGCAGGAAGCACCCGGTTGAAAACCAAGCCGCCCAGATGGAACCCCTTTGCCGGCAAAAGCCTCATGAAGGTTTCGGCTTCACGGACCGGGACGGTTTCTAGAGTGCTTACCACTATGAAGGTGCTACGCCTGTCGGCCAGGAGCCGCTGGACTTCCTCGGCGCGCGCCACAAAGCCCTCCGACAACGTTTGGAACAGTATGAAGAACTCCGCTTTGTCCTGGAGGAACTGCGAACCCAGGATCCTGTCGGCCGCGTGGTAAAAGGGCCGGGACGCCATGTCGGCAAAGCGGCTCCGGTATGGGACGGTGAGAAGGCGCAACAAACGCGAACTGAAGAAATCGGCCATGCGTTCGGGGGCCAGGAGGAAGTCAATGGCGTTGCGGGTCGGCGGCGTGTCGACGACGATCAGATCGTAGGCACCCTGCGAGTGCAACTCGTATAGTCGGTCCACCGCGATGTAGTCGTGGCTTTGTACAAAGCGACCGGAAATATTCTGGTATAGGGGGTTGTCGAGGATCCGTTGGGCCGTGACCGGATCAGGCGCGTGGTGCGTCACCAACCGGTCCCAGCTCCATTTGGTGTCCAGCATCTCCGCCCACAGCTCGCCGCGCCGTGTTGACCCGGCTCGGGCGAAAGCGCTCGCTGGCACCCGTTGTGCGCCCACGCGGGCCGGGGACAGCCCGAGGGCGCTGGCCAGTCGCCGGGCGGGGTCGACCGTGAGCACCAGGACCTTGCCCCCTTGGCGGGAGGCCGCCATGGCCGCGGCGGCAGCCGCAACCGTGGTCTTGCCGACGCCGCCGGGCCCGCACACAATGGCGATCTCCTTGGCTGCCAGAAGCGCCTCCAACGTGCCCGGCGCCTTCTTGGGCCCCGTCAACTCCCCAGCTCCGCGGCTAGAGCGGCCGCGATCTGCCGGGTCGAACGCAGCCCGTAAGAGCGCAGGAAGAGGTAGGGCAGGTAAAGCAAGGAGGCCGGGCCGGCGCCGGGGGCGCCCGCGCCCACCGAGGCCCGCAAGCGCTCCAGATGGGCGGCACGGCCCCGGCGCATCTTGACCATGAGGCGAGCGGCGTCGAGCAACGGTTCGGCTCGGCCCCCGAGATCGGCGGCGAGGAACTCCCGGGCGGCCGGCTCACAGATGGCCTCGAAGGCTTGACCCTCCCTGGTGCCGAACAGCTCGGGAAGGACGCGGTTCACGATCACTCCGGCGAGAGCGACCGTCGTCTCGGTCCGGAGCCGGTCCATGAGCTCGATGGTCTCGGTTACGGGCATCTCCTCCGGGGTGGCCACGACGAGCACGCCGCAGGTGCCCGGGTCCGAGAGGATCTCCAGCATCCAACCCGTCTGTTGGCGGATAAGGCCGACCTGGACGAGGCGGTTGATGGCCTGAGGCGCGGCCAGCTGGCCGACTATGTGGCCGCTGGCGACGGCATCGACGACGACGAGGTCGTAGTGGCGCTGGCGGACTTCCCAGCACAGCTTGCCCACCGTGACGATCTCGCGGACCCCGGGCGCGGCAGAGGCCACGAAGTCGAACATCTTCGCCACAGGCCCGATGTGCGCCGCCTTTGGCAACTTGAGCTGAAGGGACAGGTACTGGCGCAAGGAGGCCTCGGTGTCCATCGACATCGCCCACAGGTTGGGTGCTATCTCGCGTGCCTCGAAGCCCGTAGGGCCGGTCTCGAAGCTGGACGCCAAGTCTCCTTTGGCGTCCAGTTCGCACACCAGCGTGCGCTTACCCTTGCTGGCCGCGAGCAGGCTGAGAGCAGCACTTACGGTTGTCTTGCCGACGCCCCCCTTGCCGGTGACGAACAGAAGCTTACGGTCGAGCAGGTCAGCCACTCGAGCGAGTTTTCTGGTAGTTCTGACGGCGGCCCCGAAGCCGACACGACGCGTCTCGGTCGCCGTGTCGAGCTCTACGTACGCCAGTTTGGCAGCCGGGATCCCGATGCGCCGGCCACGCTTG
>PMLI01000468.1 GCA_003158835.1 Acidimicrobiaceae bacterium | reverse complement strand
GCTGGGAGTCGCTCGCCACCACATGACCATCGGAGCAAGCGGCCACCGCCGTCCCCAACCCGAATAGGGCCCGCACGGCCAGGAGGCGTGCCCGGCGGCTAGCCGTGGCTCTTGCTCGGGGCATCGTCTCAGGTCCCCCGAGCCGTGACCGTGAAACTCTTCACGATGCCGTCCAGGACACGCCGGTGGGCCTGGAAGCAGGCCAGCGAGCAGCCTACAGCCAGGTCCCAGGCCTTGTTCGTGGGGCTGTTGATGAGAGCCACCTGTTCGAAGCCGAGGGTGCCACTCGGGGTTTGGGCTTCGAAGGTGACGCGGCTGCCCCGGAGGGCGCCCCGGACGATCAACATCGTGTTACCGATCTGGCGGACGCTGAGCCCGTCCTGTTGCCACTGGTCGATGGGGAACAGCAGGTCGTTGAGGCCCACCAAGGACATACCGACCTGGTCGGAAGCCCCGAAAGACACCACGTTGGCCAGGGCCCAGGGTTGGGGACCGAAGAAGTTGGGACTGCCCTTGACGATCACGCCGCGGCCGGCCACGGCCATGGTGACGTACACCGGGTAGCTGGTGCCGGACGCGGCGGCCTGGGCGTTGGCGGTGGCGGCGACGGCCAGGCCGAGCCGTTTCAGCGTCGCCCCGTCGAACACGTCCCAGGTGTTCGGCACCTTGAAGAACACGCCCTGCGAAGCGGTCCCGACGTAGTCGACCGAAGTCGAGCAACCGGCCAGCAACCAAGCCAGGATGGCGCTCAGCGCGGCGGCCGCCATGGTCGCCCGGGCGCGGCCGCGCCAACGAGGCTCCCGGGTGCTCCCGGGCCCGCGGTCGGGCGACGTGGTCACGAGTACTTCCACTGGTTGTTAAGGTACGACTAAGCCCCTCGTGTTGGATGACCTGACTGGGTAAGTTTTAGCTGAGCGTTCACAATCGAACGATGCCGCCCCTTACCCCTCGCCCCCGACCCCCCGCTTGCCACGGTTCAAGCCGTCCGCCGGGGGCTCGCTCGGGGCTCGCCCGAGCAGTCGTTTGGCTACCGACCGCGGCCTGGGCCTACCTACTGGCCGGACGGGGCCGCTTCTGGTCAGCGACCACCCACTTGCCTCCCCACTTGCCTCCCCACTTGCCTCCCGACCTGCCACCTCGCCGGCCACATCGCTTATCGCTTCGCCCGCCGACCGGCGCCCCTTCGCCCCGGCCGGCCGGCCCGGCCACCGGGCCCAGGTTTTCCCCCGCCGAGCGCTGGCCGGCCGTGGCGATCGTGGTCCCGGCCCGGGACGAGGAGGATCTCCTGCCCGCGACCCTGCCCACGCTGCTGGCCCAGGACTACCCGGGGCGGGCGCGGGTCGTGCTGGTCGACGACATGAGCTCCGACCGGACCGCCAGCCGGGCCAGGTCCCTGGCCGAGGCGGCACCCCACCCCAAGCTGGAGCTCCAGGTCGTAACCGGCCGGCCCCGGCCGGCCGGGTGGGCCGGCAAGCCCTGGGCCATGGCCCAGGGGGTCGAAGCCGCCCTGGAAGGTGTGGCCAGACCGGAGTGGTTCCTGTTCACCGACGCCGACATCGCCCACCCGCCCTCCTCGCTACGACGGCTCGTCGAAGCGGCCACGGACGACGACCGTGGTGCCCTGTCGCTCATGGCCCGCCTGTCCACGGGCACCGGTTGGGAACGGTTGCTGATGCCTGCGTTCGTCTACTTCTTCGCCCAGATCTACCCCTTCAGTTGGGTCAACGACCGGGAGCGGCGGACTGCTGCCGCCGCCGGCGGCTGCCTGCTTGTACAGGCCCGGGCGCTGGCCGAAGCAGGCGGGACCGAAGCCATCGCCGGCAGCACCATCGACGACGTGGCCATGGCCAAGGCGATCAAGGGGGCCGGCTTCGGCATCTGGCTCGGCCTCGCCGGCGGGGACGGGCCCGACGACGCTCCAGACGTGAAGAGCCTGCGCCGTTACCCGCACCTGGCGGGCATATGGGAAATGGTGGCCCGCAACGCCTACACCCAGCTCCACTACAACCCGACCGCGCTGGCCGGCACCGTGGCCGGGCTGGCCGTCCTGTACGTCTCCCCACCCCTCATGGCAGTGGCCGGGGTGGCGACGCGCCGACCCGCCCTGGCCGGCGCCGGCCTGGCGGCATGGACGGCTATGACCGCCACCTATGTGCCCATCGTGAGGTACTACAGAGCCTCCCCCGCCGGCGCCCTGGCCCTTCCTTTCACAGCTTCGGTCTACGCCGCCATGACCGTGAGCTCGGCCCTGCGCCATCACCGGCGAGCTTCGGCCCGCGAGGGCCGGTCTAGCTCGTAGCGGGCCCACCCGTATAGCGACCGCCGAAAGTACGGGCCCGCCTGGTCCCAGTGCTCCGGCTACCAGTGCCCCTTTGGCGGGCCAGCCTCGACCGGGGCAGGATGGGGCCGGTCCCATCCCGGCGCAGGAGGACCACGCCGAGGACGGCGGCCGCGATGAGGGTCGGCACGGCCCCGACGACGAAGCCCCAGCGCGCCCCGAACTCCTGGTCGACCAAACCTATGAGCAGCGCTCCCACTGGCGTCGACCCGGTGAAAATGACCGAGTAGACGCCCATGACCCGGCCCCGCATTTCGGGAGCGCTCGCCAACTGGCAAGTCGAGTTGGTCGTCGAGAGGTAGAGCAGGGAGAAGAACCCCACCGCCACGAGCACGGCCACTTCGAGGGCCAGGCTCCGCGCCGCCGCCGCCACCAGCATGGCGACGCCCATCGCCGCCGCCGCCGCCACCACCACCCGGAGCCTGGGCCCCCGGTTGCGAGCGGCTATGAGCGCCCCTGTCACCGAACCCACGCCCATGGCGATGAGCATGAGGGCATAAGTGCCGGCATCGCCTTTGAAATCGGTTTTCGCCAGCACGGGGAGCACGGTGTTGAAGTTGAACGCCAGCGCGCCCACGACGGCCAGCAGCAGCAGCGTGTGGCGCAGCCGGGGCGTCTGGCGGATGTACCTGAGGCCCTCCCGGACCTGGCCCCGGGCATGGGCGACGCGCCGGCCGGCGAAGAGCTCGCCCCGGCGCATGGCCAGCAAGGCGGTTATGATAGCCAAGTAGGAAAGTGCGTTCAGTGCGAAGCAGGCGCCCACGCTGGCCAGCTCGATCACCAGCGCCCCCAGAGCGGGGCCGCCTATCCGGGTCAAGTTGAAAGTGGCGCTGTTGAGCCCGACGGCATTGGGCAGGTCGTCCAGGCCCACCATCTCGGACACGAAGGACTGGCGGGTGGGCATATCGATGGAGCCGAACATCCCCGACACGAAGGTGACGCCGTAAATCGCCCACAGGGACTTGACCCCGCTCAGGTCGATAACGGCCAGCCCGGCCGCGGCCAACGCCAGGCCGCTCTGGGTACAAACCAGAAGGCTGCGCTTGGGGAAACGGTCGGCCACCACGCCCCCGTAGGCGCCGAACACCAGCGCCGGTACGAACTGGACCGCGCTCACGGCTCCCACGTCGAACGGGCTGTGGGTGATCTGCAACACCAACCACGCCAAAGCCACGTTCTGCATCCAGGTCCCGAGGTTGGAAACGAGCTGGCCGCTCAGGAAGAGCCGGAAATTGCGCCGCCGCAGCGACCTGAACATGGTCGGGCCCTTCATGGCGCCTCGCCCGCCAGCCGGCTCATGAGCTCGGCCGCCCGGGCCAGCACAGCCACTTCCTCCGGAGCCATGGCCTCGAGACACGCCGTCAAGTACACCTCGCGCCGGGTCCGCGCCTCGTTCAGC
>PMLI01000364.1 GCA_003158835.1 Acidimicrobiaceae bacterium | reverse complement strand
CCGACCTCGTCGGTCGAAGGGGAAGCGAGGCTGGTTTGTCGGCTTCCTCCCGGCTGTGAGCAACGACGCCGCCAAGGGGGTACGCACCGAGATCAAGCGGTGGCGGCTCCACCTACGCAGCGACCTCTCGCTCAAGGACCTCGCCGACTGGGTCAACCCCGTCGTCCGAGGATGGGTCGCGTACTAGGGGCGCTTTTACCGCTCGGCGTTGTACCCGACGTTCCAGCGCATCAACGACTACCTACGTCGCTGGGCCCGACGGAAGTACAAGCGGCTGCGGACGAGCAGGCGCCGGACGTGGGCATGGTTGGAACAGGTCGCTCGACGTGCTCCGACCCTGTTCGCACACTGGCGCCTCGGTGGTGCGCTGCCCTGAAGTGGGTGACAAGAGCCCGGTGAACCGAGAGGTTCACGCCGGGATCCGAGGGGTGACCGTTGATGTCCATTTCGTGCCCCTCGATGGGGCACGGATGGGGCACGAGGGGCACGCTGGGGGCACGAAAGGACCTCCGAAAGCCGACCACGTTAAGTGGTTATTGGGCCCTCGACCGCCCGACCCCCGGTGCTCTCCCACGGCGGTGGGAGCGTCCCCCCGAACGCCATCGGCCCCCCCGGAAGCACCTCTTGGGGACGAGCTTGACGCCCGAATTGGGTCTCGTCGGCGAGCCCCGCGGGCGTGGCCAAGGCGACGGGTTCCGAGCTGGATGCAGCCTGGACGTCGGCGGCGAACCGGCACTCCCCAATGGTCTCTACTCGTAACCGCCTGATGCGGGATGGGCAAGGCACGCCTTGCCCGGGAGAAGGGCCCGCCGCTCTACTGCTGGTACGGGCCCCAGTTACCTGAGTAAATCGTCGTTCACGGCCGCGGGCCGTACCCTCCCGGCCCGTAGCCAGCGAACATAGCGGGCACATTGAGCGGGGCGTTACAGGTGGCAGGCTGTCAGGCGCCTTTCAGGTCGTCGGGCAACTAGCACGGTGAAGGTGCCGTCAGATCCGATGTTGATGGGGGCGACCGAGCCCGCCCTGACGTGGCGAGAGAGGTCCGCGTCATCGAGCAGCTCGCGTTCCCACCTGTCGTAGTCAGTAACGTCGCCGAACCTTGCCGGGCGCCACAAGGCGCACATTCCGGCGTCTGTCCTCACCACGCCCGAGACTAGAGCCCCGGTTACCCAACACCGTCTTTGCACGCCCCTGTGGCTGCCGGCACCGACAGCCACAGGTCTCGGCGTCTCGCAGCCGCGGCCACCCACTTCTCAGCAACCTCCAAGCCTGCTGCCAGGAGCGTCCCAGTCGTGGAGGCCATCTTGGAGGTACGACCAGAGTGGTCCGGCACGGGCCCAAGGCGTGCGGGTACGCGTCGCCGCTGGCCCGAGTAGAGGAGGAACGGCAATGAGACTAAAGCCAACCCACTTGATTGCCCCTGGGGTCGCGACAACGCTCCTCCTGGCCGCCTGCGCAAGCGCCACAATCTCACCCGCTTCGTCGAGCAGATTTGCAAGCAAGTCGACGACATCGATCACCGCGTCAGCGAGCGCCCGTACCTCCACTACCAAGCTGGCAACGAAGGGGAAGAGCGCTCCACCGTCAAGCAAGGACGGCAAGCCACCGTCGGGTGGGAAAGCTCAACCGCCTTCAGGTCCCAAGAGTGGGGCACCGACACCCCCCAACGGATCTGGCGGCCCTCCCGGGGCTGGCGGCGCTCCTGGTGGAGCCTCGTCATCCGCCGTAACAGGAACGGGTGCCTACCAGCAAAGTGGAGGTAAGGCCGCCAGGTCGGAGAAGACCATCACCGCCACCAAGTCCGACGAATCGGGTGTGCTCGTCAACAAGTCCGGGACGCTCGTCCTCAAAGATGTCATGGTGAAGACCACGGGCTCCAGTAGCTCCTCCGACGACAGCAGTTTCTACGGCCTTGATGCCGGCGTACTCGCGCTCAGCGGGTCAAAGATCACCGAGAAGGGCGGCTTGGTGACCACAACGGGTGACGGCGCCAACGGTGTCTTCTCCTACGGCTCCGGGTCGTCCATCTCCATCTCGGGTGCCACGATCAAGGACAACGGGCAGTACGCCCACGGCATCATGGCCTCGGGCGGGGGCAGCATCACAGCCACAGATCTGAACGTCAGCACGCAAGGCAGTAGCAGCGCTGCAGTGGCGACCGACCGGGGCGGTGGCACGATCGTCGTAAAGGGAGGGACGTTCCGAACCGCGGGCCGCAACTCCCCCGGTGTCTACTCGACCGGGACGATCACCTTGACAGGAGCGACCTTCGAAGCCACCGGGGCCGAGGCGGCTGTCATAGAGGGCTCCAACTCGATAGTGGCGACGAACAGCAACCTGACCGGGACCGTCAACCGAGGCGTGTTGATCTACCAGAGCATGTCCGGTGACGCCCAGGGCCAAGCGGGCAGCTATACCCAAACCGGCGGTTCCCTCTCTGCGCTCTCGGGCCCTTTGTTCTATGTGACCAATACGACCGCTACCGTCAAACTGTCCCACGTGAAGACGTCGGAGACCTCCGGCATGCTGCTAGACGCGGCTGCGGGCAACTGGGGTAACGCCGGGAGCAACGGCGGTTCCGTGACTCTCACGGCGCTGGACCAACCGCTGGACGGCAACGTGGTGGCCGACAAGACAAGCACCGTCAAGCTCGTCCTCGGGGACGGTTCCGGCCTGATCGGGGCAGTCGACACCGCCGGGACCGCCAAAGAGGTCACGGTCTCGCTAGACAAATCAAGCGAATGGGCCCTGACGGCCAACTCGCACGTGACCGTCTTGGAGGACTCGGCCGGGGTCTCCGGGACATCGGTTACCAACATCATTGGCAACGGTCACGACGTTTACTACAAGGTGAAGGACAACCCGTTGTTGGGAGGCAAGACCTACCAGCTCGCCGGCGGAGGCCAGCTCATCCCGAGCTAGGTCTGGCCTGATTGCGCCAGCAGAGAACGACTGGCAGGACAGAGCTAGAACCAGCTATGGCGAAACACGCACGTACCCGTGAGTGTCAGCCTTCTCCAGTGGGAATTGCCCGGTTGTTGGGCCGTGGCGGGCTGACGGCAGTGGCTAAAGCGGCGGGAATGAGCCGGTGTTGAACAGTGATCGGCGGGGCCAAGGCCTATGACACCGGGGAGGCGCCGACGGGGTGGGTGCGGGCCGAGGGCGGTGGGTTGGCCGCGCTTG
>PMLI01000134.1 GCA_003158835.1 Acidimicrobiaceae bacterium | reverse complement strand
GCGGCGCCCGCTGGTGCCACCAGCCACACCGTCAGCGAGCACGCCAGGCCAACCGCCCATGGCAGGCCTGACCACCGACTGGCGGGGCGTCCTCTTCGAAGGGGCATGTAGCCTCCTGTCGGCCTCGAATTATCGCGCACCTGGGGTCGGGACACGAAATCCGACAAGCTCCCCGAGCGCCGGCAGGTGGAGACATGCGGGGTGCAGGAACCTCCGTCGGGCTCGGCTCGTGATGCCCCGACGTCGAGCAGCACGGCTACCTCGCCTACCCCGCTCTGCGACCACCTCGCCGACAAGGTGGTCGCCGCCTTGCGGTAGGGCGTACGTCTCCTGCCGTCGACCCGCCACAAGGCCATCATCGGTAGTTGCCATCGTCAGTACCCCACCCGACCAACCTCTACGACCTTCGCGCTGGGTGGCTGATACGACAGCGTTGACAGCCCCTGCTCTGCCGTAGCCAACAGGTCGCCAAACCGCCGGCGGAGGAGTATGACCGCATCGGTTGGGGAACGGCGAGGCCGAGCCACGCTGGCAGTGTTACTGTTCTCCGCGAGGCAGCTTTAGCGTTGGGTGAACCGCTTGCTTTCAATATAGAAAGGAGCGCAAACGCCATGAACCTGCACTCCCGCCTTGTGGCCGTCCTCGTCGTACCGATCGTCGTGGGCCTCGGCAGCCCCTCCCCGGCGTCGGCACCGACGCCCCACGCCACGGCCGCGGCCCCGGCCGCACAAGCTCGAGGTCCGGCCCAGGCCCCAGTGCCCGGCGGTGCCGGCACGGAGCGCTCCAGTGAGCTGGGCTGGTGGGTGGCGAGCGCGGTGGACGGGTGGTCAGCGCGCACGAGGCCAGCCGTCCTGCGCGCCACGTCAACCAAGGTCGGTACGACGTGGGTTCGCCAGCCTGCGGGCACGAACAATTCTCTCTGGGGCATTAGTTGCCCTTCGCCCAAGCTGTGCCTGGTCGTGGGCGACAAAGGAACGGTCCTGGCATCGACGGACGGGGGCGCTACCTGGCAGGGCCAGCCCTCGGGCACCACTAACGACTTGGCCGGTATTGCCTGCCCGACCAGCCGTACCTGCCTGGCAGTTGGCAGCCACGGCACGGTCCTGGCCACATCTGATGGCGGGGCGCACTGGCGCCGTCGCCTTTCGGGGAGCACTGTCGACCTGCACGCTGTCAGCTGTGCCAGCGCCGGCGTCTGCGTGGTCGCGGGAGATAAGGGCACGGTCCTCACCACCGCGGATGGTGGCCTCGGCTGGCAGCGCCGCCTCCCTGGCCTAAGTACTGACCTTTACGGCGCCACGTGCCTTGCCGGCGGTCCCTGCATCATCGTGGGGGACAAGGGCACAATCCTGACCAGCGCCGCGGGCGGCTCCAGCTGGGCGGTGCATGCTTCGGGCACGACACGGGCCCTGTACGGAGTCACCTGCCCCGACCGCAGCCATTGCCTGGCTGCCGGCCATATCGGCGCGGTCGTAGCGAGCGCCGACGGCGGGACCAGCTGGCGTGTCCGGCACTCCAGAGGGGGGGCCACCGACTTGGACGGCGTGGTCTGCCTGACGCCGGACAGCTGCGTAGCTGTGGGATGGACGAGCATACCCGTCAGCATCCTCGGCAACAGGACCGCCGGCACCGTGCTAACCACCGCGGACGGGGGGGCGACCTGGCAGCACCAAGCCTCCCGCACTATTTACGGCCTCAGCGCCATCACTTGCCCGAGTACAGCTGCCTGCCTCGCCGTGGGGTGGGGGGGCACCATTATGTCCAGCTCGCGCCCGGGCACGGCATCGGCCCCCACTGCCACGACGGGCTCCGCCGTGGGTACCGTCTGGCAAGCTCGGCCCTCGGGCACCAGCGAAGAGCTGTACGGCATTGTTTGCCCGGCGAGCGCGCGGTGCATCGCCGTTGGCGATGGCGGCAGTATCCTTACCAGCGCGGATAGGGGCGTGCACTGGACCCTCCGCTCCTCCGGCGTTTTTGCACGTCTGCTGGCGATTGCCTGCTCTTCGTCTGAGACGTGTACCACCTCGGGCGAGGGCGGGGCCCTACTGGAGAGCGCGGACGGCGGCGCGACCTGGGCGAGCCGCACATGGGGCATGGACAGCTCGCTGTCGGGCATCACCTGCAGCGCCGGGGGCCACTGCCTGGCCGTCGGGGACGGTGGCTCCGTTGTCGTCACGACGGACGGTGGTGCCACGTGGGCCACGGTCACCTCCGGTACGGACCAGGACCTGTTGGCCGTAACGTGCGCGACGAGCAGCAACTGCTTGGCCGTCGGGCTTGGCGGCACCATAATCGCCACCGCCAATGGCGGCACGAGCTGGGCCAAGCGCGTCTCATCCAGCGCCGAGACCCTGTTTGGCGTCACCTGCCCCACCCCCGGCACCTGCCTGGCCGTGGGGGCCGCCGGCACCGTCCTGGCCAGCGCCGACGGCGGGGCGACGTGGGCCGCTCGTAACCCAGGTACATCCAGCTTCCTCTACGGGATCGCCTGTGCCACAAGTGCAACTTGCCTAGCCGTGAGCGATGGCGGTGCCATCATGGAGACGTCCGACGGCGGTACCACCTGGGCCAGCCGTTCGTCAGGCACGTACCAGGGGCTCTCCGGCGTCGCCTGCCCGACTAGCACTTACTGCTTGGCCGTGGGGTCTGACGGCACAATCCTGACGAGCACCGGTGGCAAGCCGAGCTGACCAGCTCGGCACCATGAGGTGGGCGTCACCCCGTCCGTGGCCCTGCCAAGCCCGGGACCTCCCTTTTCTGTCCGCCGCGCGCCCTGTCGGGGGGTGATACTGGTATGAGCCGTTGATCGAGTAGTCGGTGTTCTCTGGCTTTGTCTGTATCCGAGTCTGTATCCGAGGTCCCCCGCACGGACCGGACGTGAGCGTTTCGTCGGACAGGGTTCAGGCGTTGTGGTCGCCGGGTGCGTAGCTCTTCTGGGAGGAGCCCCCGCGGTCGACTATCGAGCGGGTCCCGCAGGCACAGAACACAAGGCCTCGCAGGAGCCAGCCCTCCTCGTCGGGGTTGAGGCGACGGGCCGAGAGGTTCGT
>PMLI01000398.1 GCA_003158835.1 Acidimicrobiaceae bacterium | reverse complement strand
AGGTCATCGACCTCGTCGGCCTCGGTGCGAAGCGCGACGCCCGTGTCACCACGCTCTCGGGCGGCCAGCAGCGGCGCCTAGACGTAGGCGTTGCCCTCGTCGGCGACCCGGAGCTGCTTTTCCTGGACGANNTCCTCACCACGCACTACATGGACGAGGCGCAGTTCCTGGCCGACCGCGTAGCCGTCATCGCCGCCGGCCGGATAGTCGCCGAAGGCCCGCCCTCGAGAATCGGCGGCCGTGACCAGGCTCGCACCCGGGTCAGCTTCCGGCTGCCACCGGGAACAGCTCTGCCCGATGACATAGCCCACCACGCTACCCCCGACGGGCTCGTCGACCTCGTCGCCGAGAACCTCACCGCCACCCTCTACCGCCTGACGGGCTGGGCAGTCGAGCATGGCATCGAGCTCGACGACCTGAACGTCGTGCGGCCGACGCTCGAGGACATCTACCTCGAGCTCACCGGTGGCCGGGCGGGAAGTATGGGTGACATGCCGCCCGAGAGCCCGGCACACGGCCGGCGCCGGAGCCGGCGGGCCGGCCGCAGCAACGACGGGGACGCCCGGTGAAGGCCATAAGGTTGACAACCCTTCAGGTCCGGTACGTGAACAAGGCCTTCTGGCGCAACCCTGCCTCTGCGTTCTTCACGTTCGCCTTCCCGCTGATGTTCCTGGTGATATTCACGGCGCTGCTCGGCTCGGGCAACGTGCACCTCGCCGGCCGTACTGTCAAGGAGTCGACGTACTACGTCGCGGCCATGGCGGCCTTCGCCGTGATCACCGCCTGCTACACGAATATCGCCATGACCGTGACGTTCCAGCGCGATGCGGGGATCCTCAAGCGCATCGACGGTACGCCGCTCCCAGCGTGGGTCTACTTCGCGGCAAGGGTGCTCCACGCACTGTTCGTGGCGGTCCTGCTCGTCGCCATCACGGCCGCCTTCGGCCGGGTCGCCTACCAGGCCGCCGTGCCGAGCGGCGTCACGCTCGTCCACTTCCTGGTCATGCTCGTCGTCGGCGCCAGCAGCTTCTGCGCGCTCGGGTTCGCCATAACGACGGCGGTCCCCAACGCCGATGCCGCGCCCGCGATCGTCAACGCCACGGTCCTGCCCCTCCTGTTCCTCTCCGGCATCTTCATCCCGCTCGGCAGTAACGCTCCGAGCTGGATCGTCTGGATAGCACGTGTCTTCCCGGTCCGGCACTTCGCCCTGGGGATGCAGGCAGGATTTCTGGGCACAAGTTTCGACTGGGTGGACGTCGTGATCGTCGCCCTGTGGGGAGTGGCCGGACTGCTCATCGCCGTACGCCGGTTCAGCTGGGAACCAAAAGCCTAAAGTCTTGCGAGCCCTCGCCGGAAGTGGCGCCGGCTGGGCCAGAGTGATCCTGCCTGGTTTGGGACGCCCAACAGGACAAGAGCGAGGAGGCTTCATGCCAGCAAAGGGAAATGCCGAATGGAAAGGCGATCTGCGCACAGGCGCGGGCACGTTTACGGCCGGCGATAGCATCCGTGGGGGGTACACGTTCAAGTCGCGCTTCGAGGACGGACCGGGATCCAACCCCGAGCAACTGATCGCCGCGGCTCACGCCGCCTGTTTCTCGATGGCCCTCTCCAACGCCCTGGCGGAGGCTGGCCACCCGCCCGTCTCAGTACATACCGAGGCGACGGTGACCCTGGGGCCGGTCGACGGTGCTCCTACTATCACCAAGATCGCCCTTGTCACCGTCGGGCGGGTACCTGGCCTGGACGGGAAGGCTTTCGTAGAACACGCCGCCGCCGCCAAGGCAGGGTGCCCGGTGAGCAAAGCCTTGGCGAGCGTGCCTGAGATAACCCTCGAGGCGTCGTTGGCGTCCTGAAGAGCCGGTCGGCTTGGTTGGGGGGGCCGGCCAACGACCCGCTGGCGGCCGCAATGGTCCCCCCGCGACCCGCCCGGGCGCTGTCAGATGGCTGGGGCGGTTGTCGCCGCCGCCACGTCCACGGGTGCTACGAGCCGCGCCGACTCTCCCCTATCTGAAAGAGAACGCCAGGCCAGCGCGGCCGTCAAGAGCAATGCCACCCCGGGCAGGGCAAAGGCGTCCCTGGCCCCGGCCGCCCGGCCGGCCCAGGTGGCCACGCCGCCCACGAGGAGGCTCGTTATGGGCGTCGAGCCCGGCAGCGCCATGGTCCATACCCCCATGACCCTGCCCCTCAGTCCCGGCTCGGTGCGCAACTGGACGAGCGCGTTAGCCAGGGCTATGAACCAGATCGAAAGGAAACCGGCCAGCGCCAGGCCGGCAAAGAACAGGCCGACCCGGGGCGAGGCGGCGCCCAGGCAGACCACAACCCCCGTCAGGGCGGCCAGCCCGCGCACCCGCTGCCCGCTCGGCCAGGGCGGCCCGGAGCTGGCTATGAGGGCCCCGAAGACGGCACCCCCGCCGAAGGTCGCCATCATGGCCCCGTAGCCACCGGCGCCCATGTGGTAGGCCCTCGTCGCCATGAGGGGCAGGGTGGTGCCCATGTTGAACAGCATCCCGGCCGCCACGGCCATCAACATCGAATAGCGGATGGCGGGGTTGCGCCAGGCAAAGGCGAGCCCCTTGCGCACCCGGCCCGGGCCGCGGTCCTCCTGGGCCGGCGGCAGGTGTGCCCACCCCCGGCGCCACAGCAGCACCACCACCACGCCCAGGGGTGGCAGGTAGGAGGCGGCGTTGACGAAGAAGCAGGTGGCGAAGCCGACCGTAGCCAGCAGCACGCCCCCCAGGGCCGGTCCCAGCACCCTTGAGGCGTTGATGACCACCTCGTTGAAGCCGATGGCGCTGGCCACGCTATCGGTGCCCACCAGCTCGAGGACGAAGACCTGCCTGCTCGGCGAGTCCACCGCGCTCACGCAGCCATTGGCAAAGGCGAAGACGAACAGCATCCAGACCTGCACGGCCCCGGCCACCAACAGGGCCCCCAGTGCCACCCCGAGCCCGATGTAAAGGGACTGGGTTATGACCAGCACCTTGCGACGGTCGAAGCGGTCCGCCAGCGATCCCGCCCAGGCGCTGGCGAGCAACAAGGGCGTGAAGGTGGCAGTGGCGGTGAGAGCGAGCAGGAAGGCGCTGTGGGTCAGATGGAGCACGAGCCAGGACTGGGCCACCGCCTGGGTCGCCCCGCCCGAGGCCGAGAGCACCTGCGAGACGACCCACCACCGGTAGGCGCGCACCCGCATCGCCGGTGCAACCCGGCCGAGCCGCCCGCCTGTCTGTGGAGGCTGAGTGGGGCTGGTACCGACCCAATCAGGTGCTCCGACTGCCATATCCATAGGCTACCGGCAGTGGCAACCCGCAAATACCGGCCACAATTTGGCGGCCAAAACAGGGACTTTCACCAGTCCGGAACAGGTCCGTCCCGGCGGTGCGGGACGCTCAACCCGCGCCTACTCCGCCTAGCGTTGCCGGCCGAGACAGCATTGCTTGTACTTCCGGCCGCTCCCGCACGGGCAAGGGTGATTACGGCCCGTGGACAGCCACCGCCGCCTCTCTCCCTGCTCTTCGGTCGCGAGTTGGGCCATGATCTCGCTCACACCCCGCCCGACGTGGGCCAGGGCAGCCATACGGCTCAGGTAGGGCAGGGCATGGCTGTAAAAAGCCCGATAACCGGGGCATAGGTAATTGAGCCCGGAACCGTCCGCGGGGACGAGGCGCTGCTTGGGGCAACCCCCATTGCACAGGAAGAGCACCGGGCATTCCCGGCAACCCTCGGGCAGGGGGCTCGACTTGGCCTGCCCGAACGCCAGCTGCTCGGCCGAGCCCACCAGCCGGGCCAGGCCGTCGCGGCGGACGTCGCCCAGGCGGTGGGCGGGATCGACGAAGTGGTCGCACGAATAGACGCTGCCGTCGTGTTCGATAGCCAGGGCCAGCCCGCAGCTCTCGGCCATCACGCACAGGTTCGCCGGTTGGCCTGTGACGACGAGCAGGGCTTCCAGGAAGTTCTGGACACCGGTCCGGCTGACATCGTGGCGTACCCATTCGTCGAAAATCCGGCACAGGAAGTCCCCGAACGCCTCGGGGCCGACCGACGTGGCGCTGGGGCCGCCGCAAGGGCCCTTTTCCACTACCGGGATGAACTGGGCCCAGCGCACCCCCTGGTCGACGAAGTAGCGATAGACCTCCAACGGTGCCCGGGCCGTGACGGCATTGACCGTGCACAGCACGTCCGGGTCTACGCCGTGCGCCCGCAGGAGGCGGAACCCCCGCATCGTCCGGCTGTGGCTGGGGCGGCCGTGGCGGTCGAGGCGCGAAGCGTCGTGGAGGGCTTGAGGGCCGTCAATGCTTATCCCGACGGCGAAACGCGTCTCGGCCAAGAAAGCGCACCAGTTCTCGTCAATCAATGTGCCGTTGGTCTGGAGGCTGTTCAGGCAGCTCCATCCTTCGGGCAGATAGCGCCCCTGCAGTTCGATGGCGCGGCGGTAGAAAGGGATCCCGGCCAGGGTCGGCTCGCCACCGTGCCAGACGAAATGGACGAGAGGGCCGGGGCTGGCACTGATGAAGGCGGCCACGTAGGCCTCCAGGACCTCGTCGCTCATCCGGTAAACCTCGCCCGGGACGAACAGCTCGGTCTTGGCCAGGTAATAGCAGTAGGGGCAGTTCAGGTTGCAAACAGGACCGACCGGTTTAGCCATCACCACGAAGGGCCGCCGGATCGAGGCACCGGACCTAGGGGTCGCGGCCTGGTCGAAGTTCACTCCATAACAATGGCGCTCCGGGTACAGGGCGCGCCAAGGCGGTCCCGCCGGCCCGGATCCCGCTCGCACCCCCGCCGGTGGCAGGAACACGACCGCTCGAAGAGCGGCCCGCGCTGCTTGAGCGGTACGGCTATTCGTGCCACTAGTCGTTGATGAAATCGCGACCTGGTCGTCTAGTCTTCTCGGTGTGAGCCATAACGCGCCTTACCCGGTGGCACCCTCTGGGACGGGCTGCCTCCCGCACGGGCCTGCGACCCTGGCGCGCGAGTGATGACCGACGAAAACAGGCCGGTGGCGGTTGTGACCGGCGCGGCCCGGGGCCTGGGGCGTGTCGTCGCCATTACCCTGGCCAAGGCCGGGTATGACGTCGCCTTGGTGGACGTAGCCGAGCTTGGAGCGGTCACGGACGAGGTCGAGGCGGCCGGCGGTGCCGCTTGGCCATGGACCGCGGATGTGGCGGTGGAAACGGACGTGCTCGAGCTCGTGGCCGCGTTCCGGGAACGCTTCAGGCGAGTCGGAACGCTGGTCAACAACGCCGGGATTTCCCTGATCGCCCCGGCGGAGAGCACACCGACGGACGCCTGGCGAAGGGTTGTCGACGTCAACCTGACGGGGCCGTTCTTGCTCTGCCGGGAGTTCGGCCGCCTCATGCTGGCGGCCGGGTCGGGCTCCATCGTCAACGTGGCATCGGTGGCGGGACTTCGTGGCGTGTCTCACCGCGTGGCCTACAACGCTTCCAAGCACGGCCTGATCGGGCTCACCTCGACCCTGGCGGCGGAGTGGGGGGGCCGGGGCGTGCGGGTAAATGCCGTATGTCCCGGGTGGATAAAGACTGAGATGGACGCCGAAGACCAAGGCGGCGGCGCTTACACCGACAGCGATATCACCGGTCAGGTGCCCATGGCGCGTTTCGCCACTCCCGCGGACGTGGCCGCGGCGGTGCTGTTCTTGGCCGACTCCTCAAAAAGCGCGTACATAAACGGGATAGCTCTGCCGGTCGACGGCGGCTGGGCGTCGGACGCCAGCTGGACCTCCCTTCGGCTCAAGACGCGACGACCGCTCGGTACCTAGCGCTTCCCTTGGGCCGGTCATCTCTCAATTTCTTCCTTTTTCGGCGGATGACGACCTCGGCCGGCCATCCCCCGGTCCCCCCGCCAGGTCGACCGGCGCGCCGGCAATATGTAAAGCTTTGTTCAATCACGACGTCCGAGTTCGCAGGAGATATCGAGGACACGAGCTATCGCGCCCTGCTGAACGTGCGCGGCTTCACCCAGTTGCTCGTTTCCACCTTCGCGGCCCGGGTCGCGACCCAGATGTTCTCGGTACTGCTTGTACTATTCGTCCTCGAGACCCACCATTCGGCCAGCTTGTCAGGCATCGTCGTCGTTTGCAGCCAGGTACCCGGCATCGTCATGAGCCCGATCGCCGGCGCGCTGCTGGACCGCGGGTCGCGCCTCGCACTGATGAGGCTCGACTACGTTGTCGGCTCAACGTGCATCGCCACCATCGGCACGCTGTCGTTGCTCCATAGGCTGCCGACCGGCGTGCTGCTCCTGGTCGTGTCGGCGGCATCGGTTACGGCCCCGCTCAGCCGGGTGGGCGGGCGGTCGCTTTACCCGGTGCTGGTGCCGAGGTCACTATGGGACCGCTCCAACGCCGCCGACTCGGGCTCGAACGTCGTGGCCACGGTGCTCGGTCCCGGAGTGGCGGGCGTCGCCGTTGCCCTCGTCGGCCCACGCATGGCGCTTCTCCTCCCCGCGATTGTGATGCTCGCCGCCGCTGTGCTGCTCGTCCGGTTCGTGGTCCCCAGTACCGCCTCGGGGTCAACCGGCTCCCTGTTCGCCGACGCCTGGGCCGCGATTGCCTACGTATGGCGAAACCGGGTGCTGCGGATGCTCGCCGGCACGATGACGGTCTTCAACGCCGGCGGAGGCATCTTGACGGTGGCGATCCCCTTCATCGTGCTGCGCGGTCTTCACGGAGGGTCAGCGACGGTCGGCTTACTGTTCGCGATCATGGGGGGCGCCGGGTTCCTGGCGGGCCTGGTCACGGGCCGTTTCGGGACCGAAAGCAGGGAAAAGCACCTCCTGGCGACTTCATGCATGACGACCGCGGCGGCGTTCGCGCTCCTGGCCTTCGACCACCGCGAAGCCTTTCTAGTAGTGCTGATCGCTGTTATCGGCGTCTCCAATGGCCCGCTGACCGTGGCGATGTTCTCGCTCCGCCAACGCGCCACCGATCCGCAGTGGTTCGGCCGGGCGTTCGCAGTCTCGATGAACCTCAACTTCGTAGGGAGCCCCGTCGGCGCCGCCATCGCTGGTGCGCTTCTCACGCGCTCGATAGCGATCACCTTCCTTGTCGCCGCGTCTTGTGCGGTTGTCGGCGGCTTCTGGCCGACCGTGCTCCCGGCGTCGAGCTACGAGCCGGTCGCCCACCCCGCGACGGCCATATGAAGCGCCCGCCCCGCGGCTAACGTCCTGCCATGCCTGGACGCCGCCGTTCGCATGCCCCTGCCGCGCTCCGCCTTCCCGTCACAATCTTGGCACTGGGGGCTCAGGCTGTGCCGGCTTCGGCCGTAGCTGATGCCACGCCAGCTCCTAACGCCTTGACCGGTCCCTATCAGCTCTACTGTCCCGACCCGGTCGAGACGCCGATAGTCCTCCACGTGAGAGCGACCGCGAATATCCTGCCGGCGGCGCCCGCCCCCGGCCACCATTTCCTGGTCGCGGGGTTTCAGACCGAGGTCACTTTTCCGGCCGGCGTTGCCTCGGCACTGGCGCAGATGAGCCCGATCAGCGGCAACGTCAAGGGGACAGTGCTCTTGCTGGGAGCCACCCCCCGCAGTCGCA
Source organism: Acidimicrobiaceae bacterium (assembly GCA_003158835.1). GTDB lineage: Bacteria > Actinomycetota > Acidimicrobiia > Acidimicrobiales > Palsa-688 > Fen-671. The sequence goes on along the minus strand of PMLI01000398.1, from coordinate 1,167 downwards.
GCGTGGCGGAGTCTTTCGTCGCGACAGTCCCTACATCCGTCCCCGCCACCGGGTTCAAGTTCTGGGTGCCGGTCCGGGCCGTACAACTCGGCACTTTCAGCGCGACGTCCCATGCCATAACAGTGGAAGAGGCCAGCCGCTTCGTCCTGACCCTCGAAGTTGGACGAGGCAGCCAGGCGCAGACCCGCGTTCTGACTTGCACGGCGTTCGCCAACACGACGCCGGATTTCGAGCGGGCCACCCCCTGGGTGGGTACGAAGGAGCCGCCCCTCACCGATGCGATCACCCCCGTCATCGCCCGGGCACAGTAGGCATGATTGCGTACCTGGACGGAGGCGCCGGTTGGACGCCCCGCCGCCCGCCATCATTCGTGGTGGCTCGGGCTGGTCCACTGCCGGAGCCGGTTGGGGTCATCGGTGCGGCCGGCCCCATCTTGGTAGGGTCTAATCGTGGTGCTAGGTGCCAGGGCCCGGATCCAGGTCCAAGTGGACCTCACTGGCCCGGGCCCCGTCGGAGAAGCTCTGCCCGCCGCAACGCTGCCTCGGAAAAGGAACCATGACGACAACGACTGACCACCAACTTGAAGTGCTCACATGGGAAGTTTTCGGTGTTGCCAGCCGGCAACTCGCAGTCAATGTGGCCCAGACCGGGTACCGGCCCGATCTCATCTTGGCCATCGCCCGGGGTGGTCTTCCCGTAGGCGGTGCGCTGGGCTACGCCCTGGGTGTGAAGAACTGCGCCACGATCAACGTGGAGTTCTACACGGGCGTGGGCGAGCGGATGGAGGTCCCGGTGGTGCTACCTCCGACACCGCCACTGGTCGCCCTGGCTGGCCTCAAGGTCCTAGTGGCCGACGATGTGGCGGATTCGGGCAAAACACTGGCATTAATCACCGACCTGGTCCGTCCCCATGTCGCCGAGCTGCGTAGTGCCGTGCTGTACAAGAAGCCATGGTCGGTAGTCGATCCTGACTACTTCTGGTCCGGGACAGACAGTTGGATCGATTTTCCCTGGTCGTCCCAACCGGCGGTGGAATTCTCGCCCGGACCGCCGGCCAACGGAGTGGACCGGCCCCCCCAGTAGCCCCGGTTTGGTCTAGCCGCCCAAGTCGGGCGCGACCAGGCCGCGAAACACGACATCCGGGCCAACGTCGCTCATCCCTCTTCG
>PMLI01000178.1 GCA_003158835.1 Acidimicrobiaceae bacterium | reverse complement strand
CACGACTATGGCTCGTGGCCGTGGCACGCTCTTCCCAAACGCCCGCCATGCCTGCGTGTACCCGTTGTTCTCGAGAGCGTTCATGGGGCTCCCATGCCCGAAGAACGCGGCCGGCATCGTCTCGGCAGTCATAATTACCGTAAAGCTTGCCACGCCGCCAGACCGGCGAGGGCGATGAGGGCCACTGCCGTAACCATGCGTACGGTCTTGACGTTGACGAAGCGGACGAGGTTGTGCCCGCTGACGACCGCGAGCGCCGCTACCGCCCACAGCGCCAGCAGGGCGCCCGCACCCACCGAGACCGGTGAATGGTAGTGCGCGGCCAAATCGGCCGTCAGGATCTGGGTAACGTCACCCCACTCGGCCAGGAAGATGACGACGAACGCCATGGTGACCGCGTGGTGCCTCGTACTTGCCTCGCGCTCGACCACAACCTCCACGTCACGCTCCTTGAGAGCCTCTCGGACGGAGAGTGCCGCACCCCCGAGGAACGTCAGGGCGACGACGCCGTCCACCGCCCGGCGCGGCGTCAGCTGGAAAAGGGCCACACCGACCGTCGTGGCTATGGTCACATGAACGGCAAAGGCACCAGCGGCCCCGAGCCAGACCGAGCGCGGCTTGCCGCGTGTTGACATCACCAGCGAGGCGAACATGGTCTTGTCAGGCAGCTCCCCGATGAAGATGATGGGGAAAACAGTGGCGATGATGGCGAGGTGCACGACGGTCCGTTGAGGCTAACAGTCCGGGCCCTGACCTCTACCATCGGCGCCTACGAGGCCGGTGCCCGCCGGCCCTCGGCTAATCCGGGACCAGGCTCACCTTCATCGAGCTGCTGCCGTCGGCGACGAGATCGAGGCCCTTCTGGAATTGTGCCAGCGGCAACTGGTGCGAACAGATCCGGTCCATGGGCAGGGCCCCCGACTCGAGCATCCGGATGGCAGCGGGCCAGCAGTAGGGCCCCAAGTGGGCGCCGCGCACGTCGAGCTCCTTGTCGTCGCTGATGATGCTCCAGTCAACGGTGACCTCGGTCCCGAAAACGCTGTACTCGACATAGGTGCCGAGCTTGCGCAGAAGGCGCAGGCCCTGCGGCACCGCGGCGGCGTGACCACTGCCTTCGAGGTAGACATCGGCGCCGCACCCGTCCGTCAGGTCGGCGACGACCCGGAGCGGGTCCTCCCGGCCTACGTTGACCGTGATGTCGGCCCCACACAGCCTCGCCACCTCGAGCTTGCTGTCGAATACGTCCAGGGCGATAACGTGCGCCGGGGACTTGGCGACAGCGCCTACGACCATCCCCAATCCGATCGGCCCGCAGCCGGCCACGACGACGACGTCGCCGAAGCGGATATTGGCGCGTTCCACGCCGTGGAGCGAGCACGAAAGCGGCTCGGCAAAGGCGGCGTGATGTGCGGGCAGGTCTCGCGAGATCCGGTGCACGATTGCCTCGGGGGGAAAGATCATATAGGAGGCCATGGCCCCCGGCGTGCGCCGCTTGAAGCCATAGAGGTCATGAGGGCTGCACATCCAGTACTGGCCCCGTTTGCAATAGTGGCAACTCCAGCACGGGACGATCTGCTCCGACACCACCCGGTCGCCGACGCCGACGCCCCACCGGGCGCTGGCTTGCTCGTCGAGGCTGACCACGGTCCCCACAAACTCGTGGCCAGGCACCACCTCGGTTTCGGCGTAAGCGGGACGGTGCTCGTCGCCCCAAAACTTGGCCGCTCCGTGGTAACACTTCAGGTCACTGGCACAGATCCCGACAGCCTCCACCTTCACCAGGGCGCCCCCAGGCCCCGGTTGAGGCACCGGGATCTGCTCGAACCTGTAATCGTGGGGGCCGTGGCACACTACGGCCGGCATGAAATCGGGCATGGTCATCCCTTCTGGGACGGCTCGCAGATAACGAGCGGGATGTCGCGGTCAGTACCGCCCGGTGGGCCCGGTTCATCGCCTTGAAGCCAAGGTCGGCCAAGAAGCGCTGGTACATGGCGCCACCCTACACACGGGCCGCGCCAGACATGAGGGCCGCCGTGGTAGAGCCGAGCCCGGCCTAAAGTTGGCGCGCCATGACCAGAGCTTCAAGCGTGGCCTGTCGTTCTGCCAGCGACGCCCAGGGGCCCGGGAAGGCGAGCTGTACGAGCGTGCCGGTCGGTAATTTGTCACGCAAACGGGCCATCAGGACGGCGTCACCCTTTCCGCTGAACGAGACCGCCAGTTCGTGAAGCCCCGGATTGTGGCCCACGACCATCACCGAACCGATCTCGTCCGAGATGCGGCGCAGCCGGGCCAGCAGTTCGGCCGCGCTGGCGCCGTACAGGTCGTCTTCGTAGCAGACCTCGCTGCCCAAGCAAAGGGCCTGCAACGTCTGGCGGGCCCGGACCGCGCTCGAGCACAGCACCAGGGCGGGCTCGACCGCCTCCCGGTGAAAATAGGCGGCCAAATCCCGGGCCGCTCCCTCACCCCGGGGCGAAAGGGGACGGGCGTGGTCGCCCAAGCCCGGGTCGTCCCAACTCGACTTGGCGTGGCGAAGCAGGTAAAGGCTACGGACAGCTACCACGACTCACAGTCTTGTACCGCAGAGGCCGCTCCTCAGAGCTTCATCGCCAAGCGGACGAGCTTGGCAAGCTGCAACTCGGGGATGGTGCCGTTGTTGACCGAGGCCGCATAACTCTGCTTCCCCTCGAGTGTGGCCATCCCCGAATAAGCGAAGCTTAGGCTGAAGCCTTTAGGCAAGGTGACACCTTTGGGCAAGGTGACGCCTGTGGGTAGGCCTATGGTCGCCGTGATCTTGTAATACACGGCCGTTACCCCGAGCCCGGAGTAGTCCCAATACGACACCTTGAAGTGGCTTGCCTTCTCCTGGCTCGCTATTTTCTCCTGTTCGGCCGCTTCCACCTTCTTGAGGGTCGCCAACTTCACAGATTTCGTAAAGACCTCGGAGTCGAGGTAAACGGTCTTGGTGGAATAGGGGCTCGTGACCGACCCCGTCACGGTGAAGCCACAATCCGTCGATGTGGCCGAGAGCTTGAGCGCTTTGTCGACGACGTAAGTGCTGGTGTACTCGGTCGGGGCGGGCACGGTATAACCGACGATCGCCGATACGGCAGAGGGGCTCACCTTGTTGCAAATCGAGCTGGTGCTAGACGACACGGCCGCGGGCCGGCCGGCGTGGAGCAGCGGGGCGGCCTGGGCCGCGCTTGGCATGGCTATGCAGCCGACGGCTGCCGCCAGGACAACTACAGAGCGCGCCGGTACCCGGCCCAGCCGGGCCCGGCTCACGATTGAAAGAGGAAGTGCTGGTGCCGTACGTAATGACATGAGGGGAGCCTAACTGTTCCACGGGCGCGTAATGCAGCATCTCGTCCGGGTTCCGGTATTCCGCGCAACCGGGATCACAGCCGGCCTCGAAGAGGCTGTGGGGTGGCCAAGAACGACCTACTCGATAAGCGAACGTTGTCGTTTGATGGGCCCCTAGTTCCAGGGGGGGCCCAGCCATGGCTGCTCAGCCTCGAAAAGCCGGTCGACCATCTCGCAGAGTTGGGGAAGGCTGAGCAACGCGCCCGACAGCGGGTCAAGTGCCACGGCCGCGTGCACGAGCTGGCGGTCGCCTTCCAGGGCGGCCTTGACCACCAGGCCCTGGACGTTTACCTGCACGGTGTTGAGGGCGGCGCAGGCCGGCGGGAGGCTCCCGTAGGCGATCGGGCGCAAACCCATGCCATCGGCTAGGCACGCCACCTCGACGCAACAGCCCGCCGGCAGGTTGTCGATCAGGCCGTGGTTGGGCACGTTGCCGTAGATCACGCGGGGCGTACCGGTTGTCACCGAGTCGATGATGTAGGCGCCGTACTCCTGGGACGGGTGCAGGCCGTCCGTGACGGAGGCCTCGACGAAGGCCTCGACGTTGTGGTCGGGCGAGTGGGCCGAGCAAATGTCGAAGTAGTCCCAGCGCTTGGGCAGATAGCTCTTCACGAGCTCGGCGTCCTTGCGGAACCATGGCCAGTACTCGCTGGCGTGATGGCTCGACTCGGTGTGGAAGTACCCGGTGAGGCGCATCAGTTCGGTGCGCACGCGCTCGTTGCCACCCGCGTACAGCTCGTCGGAGGCCAGACCGGTCGCCGATGATCCGAGGTGACGCTCCGTCATGACCTCCCGGATGCGGGGGACCAGGTCCTCGCCGCCCCGGCGGAAGGTGGTGAACCAGGCGGTGTGATTGACGCCGGCCGAGTCGAAGGTCACCTCTTCATAAGGGACCTCCATCTCCTGGGCGAGCATGCGAGAGGTGTGCTGCACGCTGTGGCACAGGCCGACGGTCCTCACCCCCAGATCCGACGACGCCCAGCAGTTGACCGACATCGGGTTGGCGTACTGGATGAGCAGGGCGTCGGGGCAAACGGCCCGCATGTCGGCCACGATCCCCTTCAGCGCGCCGATGGAGCGCAGGCCCCGGAACACCCCACCGGGGCCGAGTGTGTCGCCGACGGGCTGGTCGACGCCGTACTCGCGGGGGATGTTGACGTCGTAGCCGTAGGCCTCGATGCCGCCCACCTGGAAGGTGCAAATCACGAAATCGGCCCCCGACAGAGCGTCCCGCCGGTCCCGGGGCACCGCCAGTTTGGCACCGAGCCCGTGGGCGTCGATCAGCCGCTGCGCGCCCGCGGCGGTGATCGTCACCCGGTCGTGGTCGATGTCGTAAAGGGAGATCTCACTTTCCTGCAGGGCCTCGAAGGCCAGGATGTCCCGGATGAGAGTCAGAGGAAAGACGTAGCCTCCGGCGCCGACGATGGTGATCTTGGGCATACTCGTAGAGTAGATGAAGCCGGTCCAGCCGCCCACCGGCGCTCGGGACCGCGGCCGGTGCTGGCCCCCGGGGCGCGCCCACGACCCTGATGGTGTCAAGGATCTCAACGTCGCCGCCGACGCCGTCATGTACTAGCTCGCTACGGCTTGGCCCAGTCCTCGACTGCCGTCACGACCCTGGTCCCGCGCTCGGCCGCCTCATCGATCGCCAGCGCGATGAGATGGTCCTGGCAGCCCTCGGCCAGGGGATAGGGCGGGGGGCTCTCGTCCCGGGCCCAGGCTCCGGTGGCGCACAGCATCGTGGCCAGCGCGATCTCCTCGTCCATGAGCCGGAAGCCGAGGAACGGGTTACGGTAGAGAACTTCGCCGTCGAAGGCGATATGTTCGGTGTCGAAGCCGTCGAGGTTGAGGTCGTACCCGAGCTGGGAGCGGACGAGGGGCGAGCGCAGGATCGTCCTGGGGCCGGTCAGGCGCACCACGGTATCGTCGGCAATCTCGCCCCGGCTGCCCCGGACCACGATGCGCCTGAGCCGGAGCTGGTTATGCCACTGGTTGTCCGTGAAGTCGTACAAGCCGGACCGGCCATCGAAATCCAGAGTGGCCAGCGTCGTCTTGGCGTCTTTGGGGGTGTCGTCGCCCGTCCAGCCATCTCTGGTCAGGGGGTCTACCAAGGGGGCGGTAACAGCGGTGGCGGAGACGGCCACCGGCTCGAAACCGACGCCCAACAGACCCCGGACCATCGACACGGCGTGGTAGCCGTGGGTGGACGAGACCTGCACCGACGTGGGCTGACCGATGACGCCCCGGCGCACCAGCTCCCGGCGGGCGGCGTGGCCCGGGTAGAGCAGGTACTGCTCACCAACCTGCACCAGTCGACGAGCCCCGACCGAAGCCCACAGCCGGCGTAGGCCGGTCGCGTCCGGGGCGGGCGGCGTCTCAGTCAGGACGCGGGCACCCATCTCGACCAGCGTCGTGACTATGCCCGGGTTGACAGGCCACGGCACGGCGGTGATGACGAAGTCGGGACGAAGACTGCGAACAAGCTCCTCGGGCGACAAAAAGACGGGGACGGACCAGCGCCGGGCTACTTCGTCCACCGACTCAGGGCGGCGCACGACGGCGCCTACCAGTGTCAGGTGATCGGGCAGTCTCCGGGCCAGCCCGGCGAAGAGCTGCGCCCGATGGGCGTGGCCCACGATACCGAAGGTATAGGCACGGTTCACCGCTCACCGGGGAAAAACTCGATCCCACCGATGCGCAACAATTCCCCGTCCCGTCCCCATTCCGCTCGCTGGGGAGGGCCCAACGGCGCGTAGCCCTGGGCCGTGGCCACGGCGACCAACGGCTCGGACACGGCGATGTGGTTGACGTCCAACGTGTTGTGCATGGCCACCAGGCCCGGCGGAGCGGTCCCGGCCCCTGTGAGCGTGCTCGTCGCCAGCGCCAAGGCCTCTAGGTCATTGCCGACTACGACCGGCAGCCTGGCGCCCGCCAGAGACTTGGAGGCCACGGCGTTGGTATATGTGGCTTCCCAGTCGACCTTGGCCCGCAAGCGCTCGGTCACGACGTCCGCCAACCCGACGCCGATGGCATTGCCGCCCGAGTCGTGGGCCAGGTCGAGGACCGCCAACCGCTCGACGGTGGTCCGAGCCGGGTACGCCTTGCCGGCGAAGCGACCCGTGACATTGGGGTCCATGCCGGAGCCTGAGATCATCTTGCCTATCTCGCGCAGCACCAGCACGTCGACTTTCTCGAAAGGCAGGCGTGGGAAGTCGGCCCATGCGTCCCGGAGGAGCTCCCGGTCCAGCTCGAGGATGACCTCTCCGGGAACGACCTCCACCCGGTGCAGCCGGTGCCACGCGTCCTCCAGCAGAGCCAACCCAAAGGGGACCCGCAACAGGCCCAACACAATGCCCGCCGCCTCCGGCAGCATCTGGCCGAAGGCCTCGAAACCGACGCAGTGCAGGCTCGAAGCTCCCCGTTCCTTCCCGAGCCCTATCGTAAGCATCTTCGTCAGCCCGCTCTCTATGGGCGCCCGGAAGTCCGAATGCGGCTTGACGCGGTTTATGGGCACGACGGCGTCACAGCCGAGCGCCGCTTTGGCCAGGTAGACCCGCTGGCCGCCGCTCAACACGCCGACTTCCTCGACGTCCATCGAGGCGTCCACGGGGATCCCCAAGGCGTCCTCGTAGACGCCGAGCTCGTGCATGACCTCGACCTGACCGGCCGCCGTCCCCCCGCCGTGGGACCCCATAGCGGGTACCAGGACCGGCTCTGCTCCCCGGTCCCGCAGCACCTGTACCACCACTGTCACCACGTCGGCCAGGCGGGCGATACCACGGCTGCCCACTGCCACCGCCACCCGGCTGCCGGGCTTGACCCGCTGGTCGACGAGGCGCACAAACTCCGGACCGAGCGCGGCGACGACGTCGAGCTCGCCGGGTGGAGCGGTGCGGACCAGCTCCGACCACTCCAAGTCCTGCACCGTCATCCCTACCGGCCCCCCTCGATCTTCCGGCTGCGCTGGTCGGACCCGGGCCCGCCGTAGGGGTAATCAGCCGCGCCCGGGTCGCTGGCCTGGTCGAGGGCCCCGATCTCCTGGTCGGTGAGGTCCATCTCGGCCGCGCCGAGGTTGTCGTCGAGTTGCTCTAGGGCCCGGCACCCCAGGATTACCGAGCTCACCGCGGGCCTGTCGCGCAGCCAGGCCAAGGCCACCTGGGCCATGGAGCACCCTCGGGCACTGGCCACCGCTTGCACCGCCTCGAGCACGTCCCATGTCCGTTGCTTGGTGCCGCGGCGCCCGTACGCTTCCATGCCGCGCCCGGGGTCTTCGCCCAGCCGGGTGGCGCCGCTCGGGACCTGATCGCGGTGGTACTTGCCCGTGAGCCAGCCGCCCCCCAGCGGGGACCAGGGGAGCAACCCGAGGCCCTCGGCCCGGCAGGCGGGGACGATTTCCCACTCGATCTCGCGCGCCAGCAGGTTGTACTGGGGCTGCAGGGTGACGGGGCGGTTGAGGTTATTGGCAATGGCAACGTCCACTGTCTTTTGCACCTGCCACCCGGTGAAATTCGACAGGCCCAAGTAGAGGATTTTCCCCTTCCGCACGGCATCGTCCAGAGCCCTCAGGGTCTCGTCGACCGGCGTCCACGGGTCATAGCTGTGGACCTGGTAAAGGTCGATACATTCCGTCCCGAGGCGGCGCAGGGAGGCGTCGATCGCCCGGGTCAGGTGCCGCCTGGACAAGCCCACGTCGTTGGGCCCCTTGCCGGTCGGGAAACGGCCCTTGGTGGCGATGACCACCTGGTCCCTCACCTCCGCCGGTTGCTTGGCCAGCCAGCGCCCGATGATCGACTCGGACTCGGTGTTGCTGTACACGTCGGCCGTGTCGATCAGGGTGCCGCCGGCCTCGACGAACCGGTCGAGCTGGGCGTGACTGCCTGGCTCGTCCGTCTCGGAGCCGAATGTCATGGTGCCCAGAGCCAGTGCGGACACCGCACAGCCGCTGGCACCCATTGGTCGGTAGCGCATGGCAGTTACCCTAACCTCTCTCCGGGTGCTGGCCGGGGCCGGACCGCCGGCGCGCTCCCGTAAGTCCGGTGGCCATAAGGCGGATGGACAGCCCAACCGGCACAAAGGCGGACGAAAAAGCTAAGCAGCACCGTCCCATACCGACTGAGCGAGCTTGACCACGAGGTCGACCGCCCTGTCCGCCCCCGCTTCGACCGGGGCGGTCAGGCCCTCTCCCTCCGAGAAGTCCTGGCCCTCGACGCCTACCAGGGCTACCCGCTGCGGTGCCAGCCCGATCTCACAGGCAAGCCGCAAGACGTCCGCCACTGCCAGGCCGTGGGTGCTGGCACGACCGCAGCCAGTCGGTAGGACGACGTCGCCGAGCCGCTCCAACCAGGTCAGGGTGACCGTTCCCGGCGGCGCGCCGGAACGCACGGCGTCCACCACGATGGCCAGGTCGTCGCCGTCCCAGTCGTCCAGAAGGTCGAGCGGTTGGTCCGACGGGCTGGCCACGGCCGTGACGAAGCCGCTCCCACGGCCCGAACTGAGCCGGGCCGCTCGCCTGGCGATGACAGGGCCTATGCCGTCGTCGTGACGCATTTCGTCGCCGATGCCGGCGAGGGTGACGCGACACGGGGGGGCAGGGGCCCCGTGCGTCACAGGGCCCTCAGGCAGACTGGTTGCCATAGGCTTCGCCGGTACTGCTGTAGAACTCGAGGAGCTGTAGGCGGGTCTGCTGCAGGCGCTCGACGACGAGGGGTGCGATGCGCTTGAGCACCTGGTACCCGAGCACGGGGTCCTCTTCGGCCCTGGCCCGCAGGCGGGCGCCATCGACGGCCAGTGCCTCCACGAACTCGACCGCGTGGGCGTCGAAGCGCCACTGAAATGGAGGGAACAACCAGGACAGCCCCAGCACCTCGCCGGGGCCCAGCGTCTGGACGAGAACATGTCCCTTGCCCGGAGCGTGAGCCGAGAGGGCGACTTTGCCATGCTGCAGAAGGTACAGGTACCCGGCCGGAGCGCCCTCGGACAGGATCACCTGGCCTGGTTCGAAAGCGACGTTGTGGGCGTCCAACGATACACGTTCGACCGTCGCCAGCGGGAGACCGGCGAACAGCGGGTGGTGCAACAATCGGGAGGATGCGGAAAGATCCATTTCGACTACCCCTTCGTGGCTCCCCCGCGCCGCCACTGGCGCACAGGACCGCGATTGCGAGCCACACCGGCACTCATCGTTACCGACGGTAAGAGGGTGGACGAGCCACCGGGAAGGGCCAAAGGTCCCATTTCGGCCCCGGGCGGGCCGGCCTAACGGGCCGCAATTACCTCTAGGGTGCCCTCGGAGCAGGGCCCGCGGCCGGCGTCCCTCCCGCCCTGCGCACGGCGCTGCCCGCATCCGGGCTCAGGCGTGTGGCGCCGGCAGTGGCGGCCAGCGCGATCAGGCCCATGAGCACGAACGCCACCGTGTAGCTGGTTGCCGTGGCCGGGTGCCGGGAAAATAGACGGCCGATGGGCCCGCCCAGGCGCAGGGCGACCGTGGCCATGGCCACGCCCAGGGCCGCCGCCAGCTGCTGGGTGGTGGCGGAGAGGCCGTTGGCATGGGCCATCTCCCCCTCGGGGACCTCGCTGAAACCAAGGGTGGTATAGGCCGTGAACCCGACCGAACGGGCGACCCCGCTGAGCAGGACTATGGCCACTATGATGGCCAGCGGTGTCCCGGCTGAGAACGAACCGGCCGCGACTACGGTGGCCGCCACACCGGCGGTGGCGGTGACGAGGACGGCGCGGGAGCCGAAACGGTTGATGAGGAAGGTGGTGGCCGGCTTGATGCCTATGTTGCCGACGAAGATGAACAGGACCACCGTCCCCGACTTGACCGGGCTCCAACCGAAGACCTCCTGGAAGAGCAATGGGAGCATGAACGGCAGCGCCCCGACGGTCATCCCGAACAACGTCCCTCCGCCGACGAAGGCCCGGAAAGACTTGGTCCGCAGCGTGTACAGGTCGAGTAACGGCGCAGGTGCCCGCAGGAGGTGGCGGACGGCGGCGCAGATGAGCGCGGCCGAGACCAGCCCGCATATGACAGTCGCCACCCATCCCTCGCTTGGCTCCGACACCATGTGGGCGGTGTAGACGAGCCCGGCCAGGCCCGTACCGGTCAGCGCCACACCGCTCACGTCCAGGGGCGGCGCCGAGCCCACCGGGCTGGCGGCCACGACCCTGGTGGCCACGGCCAGCGCCACCACACCGAGGGGGACGTTGATCAAAAAGAGCCAGCGCCAGCTGGCGTAGGTGGTGATCAGGCCTCCGGCCAGCGGCGCTATCACCGGCGCCACCAGGGCGGGCCAGACGATGTAGGCGATCATCCGCATCATGTCCGCCTTGGCCGTCCGGGCCAGGACGGCCAGGCGGCCGACGGGTACCATCATCGCCCCACCGGCACCCTGGAGCACCCGCATCGCCACCAGTTCGGCGAAGTTGGCGCTCCCGGCGCACAACAGGGACGCCAGGGTGAAGATGACGATGGCCGCCAGGAACACCTTACGGGTGCCCAGGGAGGCGACCATCCACCCGCTGAGAGGGATCAGCACAGCCAGGGTGATGAGGTAGGCGGTGATGACCAGGCCGATCGAAACCGAGCTCACTTGGAGGTCGGCGGCAATGCGGGGGGCCGCCGTGGTGACGATCGTGCCGTCCAGGTTCTCCATGAAGAGGCAGCTTGCAACCAGGAGCGCGAGGTTGCGCTGGTGCCTGTCGATCATGCTGGGTGCGCCGTACCCCTAGGGTGACGGAGCCGGGAGCGGCTCGAGACGGCGCGACGCCCGCTTCGCGAGGAGCCCGCCGATCCAGGCATCGACGCTTATCCGCCCGGCGCCGAGGAAGGCGACGACCAGCGCCAGGCCGGCGAGGGCCACGTTGAGCTCGTAACCCGAACCGACCGCGTTCGAGACGATGCCGTTCCCGAAGGTCACGGTGGCCATGGCGATCACCATGTCGAAGAACAGGCCGACGGCGGCGAGACGGCTCAGCAGGCCGACGCCGACGGCGATGCCGCCGAAAAACTCGGTTATGCCGTTCAGGACGGCGAAAAACGTACCCGGGTGGAGGTGGGCGACGGTGGAGAAGAAGACGGCCATCCGGTGGATGCCCGCTCCATGGAAGGCGCCGAAGAGCGTGCTGGCGCCGTGGTAGATGAAGAGCCATGCCAGGGCGACCCGCGCCGCCGCCAGCGCGCCGTCCCGGACCGCGGGCGCGCTGCGCAGCTCGAGGGCACGGCGCCAAGCGTCGCTGGGGGCGATCACGGCTTGACCTGTCCCGGAGCGAGGGCAACAGGCGGCCAGTACCCTGCACACCGGGCGGAGCAGGTGCTCTTGTTGGCAGGGGCACTTGTGTTCATTGTTCTCCTCCGCGTAATCGTGCCATGGTAAGGATACGGGCGAAGTCCCAGGACCGATCACCGCCGGCGCCGCAAAGCAGGCGCACCCGGTGCCCTGGGAGGGCGCCGTTCTCAACTTACGCGGAGCCCTCGCCACCAAGCGCGCCGGCCGCTTGTGCCGCGCCGAAACGGGACAGTGCGTCCAGGGCCTCGGTGAGCAGTGCCCGGAAGGTGCCATCGCCGGCCAGGTCGGCGGGGAAGATCTCTCTGAGCGAGAGGAGGGCCGACACTATGGCGGTGGGCGAGGAAGCGGTTGCCAGCACCGAGCGCAGGCGTCCCGCCAGGGGGTCGTCCAGGCCGAGCGGTACGCCGTTGTCGCTGGCTCCGGAGCTGACAAAACGCATCCAGCCGGCCACGGCGAGGCAGGCACGGCGAGGTTGCTCGCCGGCCGCCAAACGGGCGGAGATGGTGCGCAGCAGGCGGTAGGGCAGCTTCTGGCTCCCGTCCATGGCGACCTGGATGGTCCGGTGGCGCAGTGCCGGGTCAGCAAAGCGGTCCATCAGCGCATCTTTGTAGGAGCCGAGGTCGAAACCGGGGGGTACGGTCAAGGTCGGTGTGACGTCGAGGTCCATGAAGGCCCGGATATAGCGGGCCAGCTCGGGGGCCCGGACGGCATCGGCGATCAGCTCGAAACCGGC
>PMLI01000441.1 GCA_003158835.1 Acidimicrobiaceae bacterium | reverse complement strand
GAGATGGAATTCATGATCGTCGGCGCCCCGACCAAGCTGGGAAAGCTGCCCTCCGAGGTCGTCCATTTCGTGAAGCGCGAGATCGACGACTCGTGGAAGGGCAAGCCGTTCGCGGCCTTCAGCACCGGCGACTCCAAGAACGTCAAGAAAGGTGAGCCACAGGCCGCCGAACTCATCAACGACCTGCTGCTCAGCAAGGGACTCATACCGGTCGTTCCCCCCTACAAAGCAGGGGTCACCTCGATGAAAGGCCCGCTGGCGGAAGGTGTGATGGCCGAGGCCTACCGCTTCGGGCTCCACGTGGGCGAGGAGCTCCACGGCGAGAGCACCGGCCACGTGACCGAGAGGTAGCCCGCGCCTCAGAGCAACGTGACCTTGCGGGCTTTCCTGGGCAGCTTCACGTTGTAGGTGTATTTCGGGTAGCCGAGCATCAGCGCGCCGTGGATGCGTTCGTCGCCTGCGAGCCCCAGCACCCCGTTGATGCGCTTCGGCCTCATCTTGTCGGCCCCTACCAGGAAACCGGACCAGCAGGTGCCGAGCCCCATGGTCATCGCCATCACCTCGACGTTGCGCATCGCTATCGCGCAGTCGAGGGCGGCCATCCGGTTGGACTTCTTGTCGTAGGCAACCACTAGCGCCGGAGCGTTGCGGAACATCGAACCCTGTAGATGGCCGCTCTCCCGCATCGTCTTGAACATGGTGTAGTACCTCGCCATCCCCTCGGACGCCCCCGAGCCCGCCACGAGCCTCAGCGCAGACATGACCTACTTGTTGCCCATGAACTTGACCCCGGTGTTCCACAGGACGTCCAGCACGGCGTCCTCGAGCCGCTGGATCAGGGCGGCGTCCCTGATGACCATGAAGCCGACGGATTGGTTGTTGCCGCCCGTGCCCGCGTGGGTCGCAACCTCGATCAGCTCGGCCACGGCATCGTCCGGTACCGGCTCCGGCTTGTAGCGTCTCACGGAGCGGCGCGCCAGAAGCAGCCTCTTCATCGAGTCCGGCGAGACGTCGAGGTCGCCGAGCTCCTCGAAGTCGTCGTACGACAGCAGCTCGTGCGTGATAGCGCGGGGCGCGCATACAGCCATGCAGTGCCCGCACAGGTTGCACCAGTCCGGGTGCGCCACGTAAACGCGCCGCTTGCCGTTGACCCGCTCGGACTCGATTATCCCGCTCGGGCACACCTCGGCGCACTTGCCACAGCTGGTGCACTTCTCTTTGTCGATCTCGATCATGGAGGGTCCTCCTTGCAAGGCGATTCTCAGCGATCACCGGGATTTATTGTTGAATCTGATAAGAGGTTGGTCGGGGTGGTCGGATTCGAACCGACGACCTCAGCGTCCCGAACGCTGCGCGCTAACCAAGCTGCGCTACTTCCCGTTAGTGCTCATCGTACTCAACGGACCACCTCAAGGCCCGACGAGATCAGACCGGCAGCACATCTCCTGGCACCGGGGCGAGCGTGGCGTCGTAAAAGCCGTCCCCAGCCAGGACCGCCTGAACAGCGGCACGGGTTCGAAGGGGGTCGAGAGGCTTGAGCAACCAGCCGGCAACGCCGGTCCGTTTGCACAGGAAGACATCCGCCCGCCGGTCCAGCAGCACGAGCACCGGGACGGGCGGGAGCCGGCCGGCACCGGTCTCCAGGGCCAGGTCCATGGCCACGGCAAGACCGCCCATAGAGCCGATCTGGAGGTCGGTGACGACCAAGTCGGCGGGGCGGTCCATCAGGGCAGGCAGGACGAAGCGGCCGGAACGGGCCCAGCGCAGCACTACGCCAGGCTCCTCCACAGCCGAGCACACCGCCTCGAAGACGAGGGCCGAGTCGGTGGCGATGAGCAGCTCGGGCATGATCCGAGGGTACCTCGCCGCCATAGGGGGTAGCATCTTCAGGACATCCTGTTTGTTGCAGCCGTTGGCGCGTGACTTGGGTACAGGATGGGTTCTTGGGAGGTGGCGTGCTCAACATCGAGCAGGAACAGACGGCCGATGGCTACACCATTTGCCGTCCCGTCGGCGAGCTCGACGCGTTCACCGTGAGCCAGTTCCGCCAGTCCCTGGCCGAGCTGGCCTCGAGCCCGCAGCTCGTCATCGACATGAGCGGCGTACCGTTCGTCGACTCGGCTGGCCTCGGGGCCCTGATCGGGGGCATTCGCCGCACGCGCGAGCTCGGGGGCGACGTCGTCGTCGTTTGCAACCGGCCCAGCCTGGTGCGGACGCTGCGGACCACAGGGTTCGACCGCATCGTCGTCATGACCGAGACGGTTGACGAGGCCAAGAAGAGCTTTGAGAAGGTGGACGAAGAGGGCAAGTAGGCCGGTACTGGCCTTGGGCCGGTGGGGCGAAGGCTGGGCCGGTGGGCGGCCGTCGGGACCAGAAAGGCCTCAGTCGGCCAGGTGGTCCGCTACTTCCGCCAGTCCGTCCAGGTCGTAGACGTCGCGTGCCAGGAACGCAACCCGGTACAGCGTGGCGTCAGGTAGAGCGGCCACGACCCGGCCCAGCTGGTCGTTCTCGGTCGCTGCCACCATCCGCAGCTCCTCCAGGTTGGCCAACAGGGGCGCCAGCGGGGTCGCCGCCAGAGCCGTTACGGCCTCGGGGGCCAGCGCGGGGTAGAGCGGGTAGCAGCGGTTAACCACAACGGTGCCCGGCCGGACGCCGGAGGCAGCCAACTGGGACACCAGGTAAAGCGCTTCCTCCATGCTGTCGCGCCGGGGCGAGCACACCAGGGCGAACGACGTGAGCTCTGAACGCAGCAACCGTTCGGCCCGAGCCGCCCGCTCCCTGAAGCCCTCCTCCATGCCTTCGAACTGGGTGAAGAACTGTACGGTGTCGGCCACCACCTGCCCTCCGGCGATCTTCGAGATGGTGCGCAGCATGAGCTGAGCACCGATCTCCAGCGCCCGCAGACCGGCCCGGGTCGGGGTCATGAGCAGCCTGAAGACCCTGTTGTCGAGCAGGCGCGCCAGGTGGGCAGGCGCCTCCAGGAAGTCGAGCGCGTGCTGGGCCGGGGGCGTGTCCACCACGATCAGGTCGTAGGCGCCGCTCTCCTGCAGCTCGTACAGCTTCTCGATCGCCATGTATTCCTGCGTGCCGGACAGAGCGGCCGAGATGTTGCGGTAAACGGGGTTGGCCAGGATGGCCTCGGCTTGGGCAGGGGCCGTGGCGTACCGGCCCACGAGGTTGTCGAAGGTGCTCTGAGCGTCCAGCATCACCGCCCACAGCTCGCCCGGCCAGGCCCCTGCGGGGGCGGGCACGAAGTGTGGTTCGTTGCCCACACCGTTGACCCCCAGGGCGTCGGCCAGCCGGCGGGCGGGGTCGATGGTTACGACACAGGCACGGCGGCCGGCCCGGGCGGCCCGTAGCGCCAGGGCCGCCGCAGTAGTGGTCTTGCCCACCCCGCCCGGGCCCATGCAGACGATGACCGACGTGAGGTTCGGACTGGCTGCGGCCCCCGGGCCGCCGACGGGACCGCTTACGGGATCGCTGAAGTGATCGCTGACCGGGGCTCTCACGGGGCCACCTCCAGCCCCGCGGCGACGGCCGTGCTCAGGGCGTCAGTCAGAGTCGCCAGCTGCTGCGGACGGAGGTCGGCATCGAAACAAAACGGCAGCTCCAGCTGGGGCAGCGCCAGCTCCCGGCCCAGACGGGCCACCTGCGCCGCTTGCACCTCCTGGCGCTCCAGGCGCAAACGGGCCGCCGCCACCAATCCCTCCAGCTGTTGGCGACCCAGCCTCACACCGGCCGCTCGAGCCAGAGCGTCGAGGCCGGCGGCTTCGGGCTCGGAGGGCAGGGATAGCACCGGCAGCCGACCGTTCACCACAACCGCAAGAATGCTGACGCCGGCCCGCCGCTCCAGCAGCTGGGCCGTCTCCACCGTCTCGCTCACGGGCGTCTCCTCGGGCGTCGTAACCAGGACGACGCGGCAACGCTGCGGATCGGAAAGCATCTGCACAACCTCTTCCGCCTGCGCCCGTACCGGGCCCCCTCCCGCTGCCTCCAACAGGCCTCGCGGGCTCTGAAGAAAACGGACGGCGTGCCCGGCGGCCGGCGCGTCCAGAAGGATCACGTCCGGCGCCTCCGGCTGGCCCGCGGCCGCTGCCCTTTCCATCTGCTTGAGCTTTCCCAGCACGAGCATGTCGGGCATGCCCGGCACGGCGGTAGCGACGACGTCGAGGGCGCCGCTGTTGACCAGGCGCCGGGACAGGCGGCGCATCCCATGCAGGTGCAGGTATTCGACCAGAGCCGTGTCCGGCGTCACCGCCCGGGCATGCACGCTCCCGCCGGCGGCGTTGGCCACGAGCACGGACGCCTCGTAACCAAGAACCTCGTCCGAGCCGAAGAGCCTCGCCAATTGCACCGTCCCAGGCTCGTAGCGCGCCCCCGGGGCGCCGATCTGGAAGACCATCGCGCGTAGGCCCTCCCGGGCCGCCAGGTTGGCCAGAACGCCGCTGACCGTGGTCTTGCCCGTACCACCTTTGCCGGTGACGATCAAGACCCGAGCTGTTGAAAAAAGGGTGGTCGACCTCAAGCCCGCTCCCCTGGAAAGGCGTTCACGCAGAATGCGAAGGCTAGCCCGAGCGGGACGTGGACTTCGCCCCCGGGCCGGCCTTTCGCACCCGTTAGGGAACATTGCCTATTGTCAAGGTCCCTGCTCAGGAGTACCTTCGGCGTAGAGGGAACACGAGTGACAGCATTACCCGCACCCGAGGATTGGCAGACCGGCGCCGCCTGTCGCGGCCAGTCGGCGGTCATCTTTTTTGCCCCAACCCACTTCGAACGCAAGGAAGCGCGAGCGGCGCGCGAGAGGCAAGCCAAAGCCGTCTGCTCGGCTTGCCCGGTCCGGAAGGAATGCCTCAATTTCGCCCTGCGCATCCGGGAGCCGCACGGCATCTGGGGGGGCTTGAGCGAGATGGAGCGCCGCGCCATTACTGGCTGACCCCTTTGCGCCGGCCGCGAGTGACGTCTATTTGCTCGCCGCCGTTGCGTCTTTGGCTACGCCCTCGGGGGGGCCGGCAATCCTGGTCCGGATAGGGCTCGGCGGAGCCGGAGGGGCCGTGTAGGTGGCATGGCGAGCCGCCTCCGACGCCGCCCGCAAGGCCTCCATGGCTCTGGCATCGGGGAGCCGGGCGGGGCGGCCGAGCTCGAAGCGGACCGACGGCCTATCCGGTTTCGTCGGGGCTACCAGCCGTCCTAACGGGCTCGATCCGAGGCGGGTGACAACAGGAACGAGCAGCCACGAGCCCAGCGGCCACAGCACCAGCGCCACGATGGCGCCGAGCGCGGCACCGGCGACCACGTCAGAGGGGTAGTCGACGCCGACGTAGACGCCGGCAAAGAGCAGGAGAAGGGACACCAGCGTGGCCAAACCGGCCAGTCGCCAGCGGCGCGCTATCAACAAGCCGCCGGCGACGGCGCCGGCCAGGCCGGCCCGGGCGTCCGGGAAGGCGTAGCCGGAAGCTCGGGTAACCAGGACCTCGGCCCCCTTCATCACGGCGTAGGGACGGCGTTCGGCCAGGACCTGTACCAGCACCTCGCTCAGCCCGAAAGCGACCAGCCCGGCCAGGGCCGCCCAGGTCACGGCGGCCAGGTGCCGAGGATCGTGGCGGGCGCTCCACCAGCCCACCACGACCAGCACGACCAGCACCACAAGCCCGGCGCCGATGGGAGAAGCCAGGCGCTCGTAGTAGGCCGCCATGAACCCGTGCGCCCACCCACTGGTCCGGGCAAACCGGTTGACGTCCAGGTACCAACGCCTGTCCAAGGACCACCTCCCGTCCGTGGTGGAGCTTAACGCTACCGCCCAGCCGTTCCGCACCAACTACGGTAAGCGCTGATGAGCGCCGTGCCGGCCCCGCCCTCTCGAGCCGCTCGGGGCGTCCGCGCCTGGCCCGCCGCCTAGACTTCCCGGGGCCGCATCGCCCTCCTGCACGGCGTCACCTCGTCGACGGTCACGTGGTGGAGAGTCGGGTCAGCGCTGGCCGCCGCCGGGTGGGACGTGTTTGCCCTGGATCTGGCGGGGCACGGCGAAGGCCCCCGACTGCCACATCCCGACGGCGACCTCGGCACGCTGGTGGAGGCCGTCGTGCCGCTACTCCCGCCCGATCTGACCGTGCTGGTGGGCCACAGCCTCGGTGCCATCGTCTCGCTTTCGGTCGCCGTCCGCCACCCCGGGGTAGCCAGAGGTTTGCTGCTCGAAGAGCCTCCCGGCACCGCCGGGGCTGACGCCGGCCAGATCGCCGACGGCATCGAAGCCGCCGCCGTGGTCGTGCGCACCGACCGGGAGACCTTCTGGCAGCGAGTACGCCAGGCTAACCCGGATTGGGCCGATGCGGACTTAGAGGGATCGGTGGCCGCCTTGGAGATGACCGACACACCGGCAGTCGCCAGGGCGCTGCGCTCCGGCGTTACCTGGGACCTGCCCGCCCTGGTCGCTTCGGTGCAGGTGCGGGTGCCGGTGCTGGTCGTGGCCGCTCGCCCGCCCCGCGGCGCGCACCCGGCGGCTGGCGGCTCCGCCCTGGTGGGCACGGACCGGGAGGCGGTCCGCGGCCTGGTGACCGAAGCCCGCTTCGTGGAACTAGACGGGGGCCACTCCCTGCACCGGGCACAGCCCGACCGCATGGTGGAGATCATCTCCGCCTTCGCAGCCTCGCTGCTCAGTTCAAACTGACGAGGCAGTTTGCTGCATGAGGCCCCACAAGGCCTCGACGTCGGCCCACTCGGTGGTCTCCGAGCCGATCGATACCCGCACCAACCAGTGCCCGTCGACCACGGCCGCTGTGAGGTGGGCGGAGCCTGACGCGTTTACAGCCTCGCACCACGAGAGGGTGTGCTGGTCGAGGTCGGCCTCGGCCAGTCCGGCCGGGGCATGGAGGACGCAGACGGTTTGCA
>PMLI01000527.1 GCA_003158835.1 Acidimicrobiaceae bacterium | reverse complement strand
AGCGCGCAGCGTTCGGGACGCTGAGGCCGGGGGTTCAAATCCCCCCTTCCCGACCAGTAAAGCGGCTGGTCACAGGGTATGGCGGGTGATGGAGACCGGTCACCAGGGCTCGACCGGCCCGCGTTTAGCCCGCGCGACGAGCCGGCATAAGGCGGTACCAAGCGGCACGAGCTGGTGCGGAGCGGCAAATCGAAGAGCCGTCACGCTGGCCGTGTCCTATACGGCTTGCCTACGCTCCCGAACCGGTGAGCCGTTGCGCACGTCGGTGAGCCGGCCGCATCAGAGCGTCCCCAAGCTTGTCGGCGGCTGCGCGGTCCGCATCGGTCGTTGCCTGTGCGTAAATGGCCAGGGTGAGGCGCGGGTCGGAGTGGCCGAGCCTCGTCTGCGCGGTCTTCACGTCCACGCCGGAGTGGACGAGCTCGGTGGCGTTCGCCCTCCGGAGATCGTGGAAGCCCAGGTCAGGCAGGCCGATGGCTTGGCAGGCGGGCTTCCAGATGCGCTCGGCGACGGTGATGGTGCGGCCCAGGAAGTCAACGCGGCCGACCTTGAGGCCGGCGCATTCGCCCCAGCGAAGGCCGAGGACAGTGCCGAGGTACGCCATGAGACCGTGGTCGTCACCGAGCGCCTCCACGAGGCTGGCCAGCTCTTCCGCCCCGATGATGTAACGGACGCGTTTGTAGGCCAAGTTCGGGAGGCGGACGCCTCGTGCCGGCGTACGCCCCACGAGGTCACTGGCGACAGCATGGTTGAGGATGGCCGTCAGCACTCCGTACTGCCGGCGCACCGTCCGAGGAGCGGCCGTGGGGGACCACGCTGTCACCATTGCCTGGATGTCCCGAGGCGTGAGGGAGCCCAACTTCCGCTCACCGATCGCAGGGAGCAGGTGGTTGCGGACGATGGACTCGTCGCGAGCCAGGCCCGACCCCCGTTTTGACGGGCTGCCCTCCAGCCAGGCCCGGGCGACCTCGCTGAACAGCACGTCTGCGCGGCGCGGGTCGACCCATGTGCCCCTCGCCCGTTGAGCACGCTGTTCCACCTCGTAGGCCTCGGCCGCCTTGCGGGTTGTGAAGGTGCGGCTGTACTCCTGGCCGGCCGGGTTCCTGAGCCGCACCTCGTACACGGTGCGGCGGTGACGCTGACGCTGCTTCGCCTTGATGCTCATCTCTGGGCGACCTTTCCTTGGCGGCCGTTGCGGGGTCGGGTGGACTGGCCCTAGAAGACTGTGCCGGGCGAATAGGGTACAGCCGGCGTGTGACCGCTTAGCTCCAAAGCCCTCGCTGTTTGTCGACTGCCTAGGACGCCGGTGCTTGGTTGAGTTTGTCGTGCCCAAGACGATCGACGTACCGCCGCAAGCCTTCGGCCGGCACACGCCGGGAGGAGCCGATGCGGACAGAGGGCACGTCCCCGGTTCCCATGAGCACTTAGATAGGAGAGCGGCTCACACCGAGAGCATGGGCGGCTTCGACGGGTGTGTACAGCAACTTGTCAAGGTTGACGGCTTTGGGCACGGGCACGCTCCTTCGGACTTGTGCGGACCTCTACCTATCCACCGGTGTAGAGGTGGCCAAATGCAACACGCTCCTTCCGGAAGTGTTCACGCTGGTCACGTCCGTGTTGGGCTGGACGGGTACGGGCTAGACCTACTTCTTGGGCGACGAGCCGTCCGACCTAACAAGCTCTCCTGACGAGCGACCTCCCAGTGGCGGTACTCGGCGGGTTGTTTCACTCCCACAGGCCATCTCCAGGTTCATACCACCACGGAAACCCTGCTCAGCCATCGTGGCCCTCTCCTGCGCTCGTCGTCCAGGCCGTAGCCCTAAGCGCAGCACCAGCTTGCCATTGCTGTCGGCAAGGGAACGCCGACCTGGTGCACGAGCATGCCGGGAAGACCCCTCACTGGCGCGTTCGGAACCCTCTCATTGGCACCCGCCGTTCTGGCGCGCACCCCGGCTACAGGCGCCGAGCGCACTCCCGTCGATCTGTCCTCGTCGCAGACGGATTGTCGAGGTGGTCGCTCTGCGCCATAACCGGAAAATCTGGACGCTGTTTACGTGGAGAGAGGTCATGTGGGAAAGAGACCGTCGACTTCAAAGTGAGCCAAGTCCGCTGTGATGTCTCGACTCATCGACTCGGGTACGAGGGCAGCAAGTTATGTGAACCAGAGCAAGGCGCCCACCGCCTCAAGGAAGAGAGACGACTCCCCAACGTAATGGATAACCGGGGCCCAGAAAGGGGCGATCGCGCACGGGGATGCTGTATCGTACGACGACGCGCTCGGACCCGACGAGGATTTCTTTGACCACGCTGTGTAGCGCTCTCTGGCGATCCTCGACGTGGCGGTTTCCGCGTCGTGTAGGCGGCGAGGAAGCTCTCGAGGTTCTCGGCGAGTTTGAGGTAGGGTTCCTGGTCGATCTGGGCAGCGCCAAGAAGATCGAGGGAGGCCTGTTGGCTGGCTCGCAGGTCGGGCATGCGAGTGCTTACCTCATCGAGGGTGAGGAGGTCTTCTTGGTAGGCCTATTAGGCTAGACGTGACACCCGTCGGTAGGGCCGGCGTGATCGCTCACTGACCGGCCCCGGGCAGATCGCCAGTCCCGGGCGGTACTAAGGGTTTTGTCAGACTGTCGACAGCCGTCGGTCTTTACACAGCCAGCGGCTCCATGTCGAGGCCCAGCTCGGCGCGTAGCCACGCAACTTCCGAGCCCGGGATGCGGTCGGTACGATCGCGCGCGCTCTGGTGCTCGAGGCTGCGCAGCAGGAACTCGAGTTCGCTCCGATACCCGCCACGGGCCGCCGCCGCCCGCGGGCTGAGTCCGCCGAGGCGGTGGTTAGGATCATCGATCCATCGACGGTAAATGAGTTCGCGAAATCGCTCCTCCGGTACCGACGACGGTACCCCATTGCCTGGGGGTGCGACCGCTCGGCTATTAGTCAACGTAGCCCCGGGCCTGGCTGGCAAGGTCGATCGCGTTTCTTCGATCGAGCGCACCCGACGTGTGGGGTGGCTTACGAGATCCCCAAGACGCAGCTCCACCAGGGCCATTGCGGCGTCCATGCGTGCCTCCGAGAACCCAAAGAACTCGAGACGTTCGCCGCGCAACGTGAATTGGCCGAAAGAGGTGACATCTTCGAACTCAAGATCGCCGTCCTCGCTTGGCGAGATCCGGGCGCTCTCGATACAGATCGCACCGACAGGCAGCGTGGGTCGACGGGCGAGCAGGTCGCGACGGGAGGCAATCCAGTCGAAGCAAACCCCCTTGCCATCTTTGCCCTCGCCGACAGGCATGAGTTCCGGCGCGCGAAGGAGCTCCTCGAGCACAGCAGCAGGCTCGCGCACTGACCATGACGCTTCGGCCATCGACACAGCGTCTCCCTCTAGCGTGTACGGCACCGGCTCGGCGCGTCGGCTGGCCGGGATGAAGCACACCAGCTCGCCAGCGCCCACACGCATTGCTTCCTCCAGCGCAGCAGGGCCAGTGCCGAGGTCGCGGTCACTGGCAAGGCGCTCAAGCTCCGCCAACAATTCGGGCTCCTCGCTCGGTTCGTAGAACGCTGCTCCACCCCACAACGACGGGCCGGGTCCACCCACCATCAGACGACAGAGCAGGACGTGCCAACGCACAGCTTCCCGAGACACATTCGGGCTCGCCACGCGCACTTTCGCGCCACTGAGCACGTTCTCGAGTTCGATCCAGACGCCCGGCGCCGCGTCT
This sequence comes from Acidimicrobiaceae bacterium, assembly GCA_003158835.1. Taxonomy (GTDB): domain Bacteria; phylum Actinomycetota; class Acidimicrobiia; order Acidimicrobiales; family Palsa-688; genus Fen-671. The sequence goes on along the minus strand of PMLI01000527.1, from coordinate 5,782 downwards.
CTGACGCGGTACAACCCGAGGCCGGCCTGGGCGATGCGTGTCGCCACGGCGCGCTCGCTCTGGGCGAGCTCGGGCAACTCGGCGTAGCGCTGCGCCGGCGTGCCTCCTCCATCAGAGAGCTCCCGGTCGATCAGTAGCCAGCACAGAGCCACCGACAGATCGTCGTCCATCGCAGGACGCTGCTTGGTGCCGATCCCGCGAGCATCCACGTGGTCCTTTAGCGATTTGCCGAGCTCATCCCCGAACCGCTTCAGTGCCCAGCTTTGCATCCGATCCCAGACACGCTCGGCTGTGGCGATGTCGAGAGCGACTTCATCCTCCCTGCGCAGGCAGCAGCGCTTGAACTTCAATCCGCTCCCGCAAGGGCACGGCACATTGCGCCCTACCTCGCTCATCGCCCCGCTCCCAGACGTCGACCTGCGTAAGACGTGATGGCCTGAGCCCCAGCAACTGGCGGCCCAGGCTTCGAGCCCTCTTGATGCCATCGCACTCCGACGACCCTATGCATCTGACAACCGTGCATGGGGGATGCAGTTTGAGCTGCGATGACACCGTGCCAGACGAGCCGATCGAGGACAACGTCACCACCTCGTGAGCAACGTGGGCGAACAGAGACGCTAGAGCGCGGTACCCGGCCGCTCGTTGTCCGGCAGGTTCATTGAAGACCCTATTGGTTGCCCAAGGCACTGTCACCCGCACGCACGGCTACCCGTTGTCCACCATAAAAGGGGGATGTTCTGTCGGCGCTGGCGCCGATGGGCGGCCGATCCCGAACCGTCGTTCGGTCGCGCCGTGCGCCCGGCTCGGTCGCAGTCGGTGCCACACCAGAACAGCGGATCTGAAGACAACGGCGGCCGATCAATGGGAGTGTCATCGCTGTAGCGGTGCCCGCTCGCTACCTTCTTGGCCACCTCCCCGATCGTCGCCGTCACGGGACCACCGCCTCCAGGTCCTTGACTTCAAGCTGGCTTGAAGTGTTTTACTGGCATTGTGGCATCGCAAGACTCTCCTCTCAGCGCGCTCGACGCAACCCGCTACGCCAGCCTCAGGACCTTCCGGCTGGATGGATCGTGGGTGGAGACCCCAATCTGGTTCGCCCGAGAACTCGACCACCTCTACCTGCGCACGGGTGAGGCCACCGCCAAGATCAGGCGGATCCGACGAGACTCGCGAGTTGAACTCCGGCCGTCCGACTACCGTGGCCGCTACGCAGCCGACGCGCCCGTCGTGTTCGGCACTGCCGGCATTTGCGACGAAGAAGAGGGGCGTCATGGCGAGGCTTGCCTGAAGGAGCGCTACCGCTGGCAGTGGAACGTCATCCCCATGATCCCACTTTCAGGGCTCAGCAATCCTCACCCCGGCCTGACGCTGAAGGAGCGGATCACCCGGGCGCGAAGCAAGGGCCCGTTGCCTGGGACGTGCGTGGTGAAGATCGACGTCACCGATGGAGAGCACTGATCCACGTACGATCAGCAGCTCGGTGATGCCGGCGTCCTTACCCGGCTCCGCTGTCCATAGCTAGCGACAACGCCCCATAACTCACTGGACCGATCACGGAACAGCTTTTTCGACAAGACGTGGCTGGTCTATGACCAGAGACAGGAATGTACGTCCTGGCCGTGGCCTCGTGCGCGGGAAACACGACCTGGACAGCTTCCCGTAGTGAGCGCGGCCAGGCCCAATAGGGCCAGTGGAGCCGGTTCAGCTCCCCGTGACGGCGTTGTAGGCGGCGTTGGTCAGCGCCACGATCGCATCTCGGCCAGTGCCGCCGTCGAAGCCGCCGCCGTAGACGAACACTGAGAGGTGCGGCCCAGCTCGCTGGCATTGCTCATAGGTCAGCGACGCCGNNCGATGGCGAGCCCCAGGTCCGCGGGATCCATGACCGGGCCAACGGTGAGGCCGGGAGACGGCGCACGCACGGCAATGACCGACGGCAAGAGTTCTAAGGTGCTGTCTGCGTAGGCGCGGTAGGCAACCGACGCCCCGGAGTAGGCGCGCTGGTAGGCGGCGATAGTGAGGCTGGCGGTGTGGCCCTGCACGCGCGCCTGGTTAGCGGCGGCAGATGCCGAGCGCTGCCTCGTAACGGCCACGAGGTCCTCGAACTGCCCAAGCCGCACGGGGAGCCGGATCGGGGTTGTCTGCGCGCCGTTTGCGCCCCCCATGGCTGTGTAGCCAGTCGCAGTGCGGACGGTGGCGACGTACGTAACGCCCGGACCGGTACCCAGGCCCGCGGCCCAGGTGCCCGCGGCGACCAGCGCACCGATTGCGAGGACCGAGCTGAGAGATCTCCAATAAGGCATCCGCATATCAGTAGTCCCTCCTGTGTCGTCAGGGCTCGGCGGTATACCTGGCCCGGGCCCTCCGGCACCGGATGTTAGCCCTGGCCAGTGCCGGTAAGTGCTGGCATCGCGTCGCGAGAGATAAGAAGCGAGGACGCTCTTCGCAGCACCGCCGTCTCGGTCGCAAGGGCTGCCGCCGGGCCACCGGGCCCCACATGGTGTACGCGATTGCCAGAGGAGCGACACCGCGGGCCGAATACCAGACGAGACCGGGCGCCGTTCGGCTGGCGTTCTGCAGCGACAGCCGGCGTCAGGACGAGCGCCAGTGCTGTCGATTGGCGCATCGACCGCCGCGGCACAACGCCGGAGACCCGCTCGCCCCATGGCCGTCGGGGCGCCGGGGCCGGGCCCGTTCGCACACCTTGGCCATAAGGGCGTCGTCCAAAGCCCCTTCCCGGCGTCGCGCTGGAGGCATACTTCGCCGGCAGCGGCGATGTGACGGCCCACGGTCTTGCGGTCCAGGCCCGCCATCCGCTCCATAGAGCGCAGCCCTTCACTGCGCAACCACAGGCGCAGCACCTCTTTGATCTCGTACGCACGGACCTCCCGGAATGCCATTGCTACCTCCATGGGCCGCTGTCGGCCTGGTGGCGACTTTCACCGGCAGCGGCGTCGCCACTGGTGGACCCCGGCTGGTCCCATAACTGGCGGCGTGGTCCCATGTTGCTGGCGGAACTCAGGTCAAGGTGGTCCCATGTTGCTGGCGAGCGACACCTGATGTCACAGAGCCTGGCCCGCATGGCGTGCAAGCGGCCAAGCCCGGCCGACTAGGCCTTGGCGTGACCGATGTCCAGCTTCGACTTGCGCCCGAAGGCGTAAAGCGATATGCCGATGCCGTTAGGAGGCCACATGCCTCTGGACCGGTGCCGCGCTGGCCGTGGAGATAGACGGTGGGCGACTAGTACCCCTCCGTCGGCCCTCTATTGGTCTGTGGCCCGGCCCGAGCGGCGTCGCGCTTCAGCCGCCGGGGCCGCACAGACCAGCCGAACAGTGGCCGGCCAGGCTATGGCCCAGGTGGGCTGGTGGGCCCTCTCGCCCGAACTGTCGACGAGGAAAGCAGGGCTGGGTTGGGCACGAACTGCCCACGATGAAAGGAGAGCCATGCTCAACAAGAGGATCCTTGTCGTCCCGGTCATCGTCGGGCTGCTGGTGCTCGGAGGTGCGGGGCTTGCCGCTGCATCCACGAAAGCCCCGACCTATAAGGTGTGCGCCAAGGAGGGCCTCGTCCACGGCGCGAACGCCGATGGCGCCTGCCCGGCGGGCACCAGGGCTGTGCTGGCCGGCTCGCAGGGGCCTGTGGGGCCTCGGGGACCTGCGGGAGCGACTGCTGCGACTGGCCAGCAGGGGTCAGCGGGTAGGGCCCGTGATGCAGGCGACGTCGATCCCCTCTCTCTCAGTTTCCGGACAGAGGGCCTCGTGGGCTGGCGCTCGGTGTCCAGGACAGCCCCCGGGACGTACTGCCTCACGCCCGACGTGACATCGACCAAGGCCAACACGTCGTTGCTTCTGTCGACAGGCGGGCCCGGGGGCGAGGGGGGACAGGAGGGAATAGCGGTCTGGGAGGGGTACTGCAGCTCCAGCACATTCGAGCTGGAGGTCGAGACGTTCAGTTTGTCCGGGCCAGCGTCGGACAGCATCGCCTTCGAGGCCGTCGTACCCTCGGCCCCCGGGCCGGCGGGCACGGCTCGTGATACAGGCGTCGTCCATCTCAACCCTCTGGGCTTCTACGCAGAGGGGCTCGTGGGCTGGCGCTCCGTGTCCAGGACCGGCCCCGGGACGTACTGCCTCACGCCCGACGCCGCCTCGACCGAGGCCAACACGTCGTTGCTGCTGTCGACGGGGGGGCCAGGAGGGGGTGGGGAGGGCGTCGCCGTCTGGGTGGGCTACTGCAGCCTCAGCCCACTCAAGCTGCAGGTCGTCACGCTCGACTTGTCCGGCATAACGTCGGACAGCATCCCCTTCGAAGCCGTGGTCAGCCAAACGCCTGTAAGCACGGCACCAGCGGCACCGAACTTGATCAACAACGGCAATTTCAGCCGCCCAGCGGAGGGCAGCACGTACGGAACGGTCTACCCCTCAGCCCAGAAGATCCCGGGGTGGACGGTGGGAGGCGACAGCGTGGACGTCATCGGCAGGGGGTACTGGTCGCCGCCTGCCGGCTCCCCTCCCAAGTCCCAGTCTCTCCAGTTATGTAGCAGCGCCCCTGGCAGCATCACCCAGACCGTGAAGACCACTCCTGGCACGGGCTACCTGCTGAGGTGGTACGAGGCAGGTAACCCTCAGGGCGGTCAGGACATCAAGGTCATGGACGTGTCGTGGGACAAGGCGTCGAGAGACTACCCCGCCCCAAGCACCAAGGGTCACAGCCTCAAGAACATGGGCTGGTCCCTGAAGCGCCAAGTGGTGGTGGCTAGCTCGGCCCAGTCGGTGCTCGTGTTCGCCGACGCCACGCCTGGCACCTATGGCGCCGTCGTCGCTGACGTCTCGCTGACGGCCTACCAGAGTTGACCCCTGCCACTTGGAGCCTGACCATCGAGGTGACGTAGCGAGGTGCCGAGAGCGCCGTGTCTGATATGGCGTCCGGGGGCGTGCACCCGGAAGGCGTTCCCCAAGCCCCTCATCGACAGCCGGGTAGTGTCGCGCTGTTGCACGATGACCAGCCCTGACGCGACGAGAGCGCAAGACCAGCGAGGTGCGCCAAGCAGTAAGGCTGCCAGCGAAGGACCGGCGCGCCCGGTCAGCTGACCTTCAGCGTGTACGCGTGGCTACCGAAGCGCACGGACCGCTTAGTCGAATCCCCGACCAAAGCGATGACCGTGAACGTGCCCTTACTGGTGGGGGTACCGCTGAGGGCTGCTCCGCTCGCGACCAGACCGGGCGGGAGCCCGAAGACCGTCCAGGTGTAAGGCGGCGTCCCACCAGCGACCGACAGCGACGCCGAGTAGGCGGTCCCACTGGCGGCCGCTTTGAGCTTGTCCGGGCTGACGCTCAGCGCCTTGGCGCTGAAGGCGGGCGCGTCGGTGTTTGGGAGCGCGGACGAGCCTTTGGTGCCGGGGTTGCCGGGGTCGCCCGCCCCGCCGGCATCACCTGCCGAGCCGTCCTTGCCGGCCGGCGCGCCGTTGACGTGGACCCCCTGTTGCCCGCTGTCGCCGCCCTGGCCGCCGGCACCGCCGGGGCCCGGCGAGCCGGGGGAGCCCGTGCTCACGGCGTCTGCGGAAAAGCTCAGACCACTGACTGAGATCGACGCCTTGCCGTAGATCGCGCCGCCAGAGCTGCTGCCGGCAGCGCCGCCGTGGCCGCCCTCGCCGCCCTCGCCGCCCTCGCCGCCCTCGCCGCCGTCAAGTTGCCCCAGTTGCCTAACTGGGCGGTGGCTTATCTGGCGGAACAGGAACCCGCCTTGATCAAACCGAGCGACCTTGCCCGGCCGGAAACATATTGGGTGA
>PMLI01000511.1 GCA_003158835.1 Acidimicrobiaceae bacterium | reverse complement strand
ACGCGATTGCCAGAGGAGCGACACCGCGGGCCGAATACCAGACGAGACCGGGCGCCGTTCGGCTGGCGTTCTGCAGCGACAGCCGGCGTCAGGACGAGCGCCAGTGCCGTCCCCGCTATGAGCGTTGCCGGTCTCGAGTCGTCACGGCCGGTAAGCGCGGTGCCAAATCCCAGGCGCGGCTGACACTGTAAAGCAGATGAGGTCAACATTTCTCATAACGTCCGTTGGGCCTAACGAATTGCAGTGTGTCGCCACAGCCGAGCGGTAAAGTGGCCCTTGACAAATGTCCCTCGACATTGGCGAGCTATACTCAGCCGAGGAGGTCGTTCAGCCCTGGGGGCTGTTCGCACATGGGCTTTTCGGCGCACTGCGAACATGGGAGGTTGGCGATGCTGCGGCGAACTGTGGTCCTTGTAGGTTTCTTGGCCGGCCTCTTGCCAGGGGTCGTCTGGCCGAGCCAGACTGTGTGGGCGGCGGCACCACGCGGTGTAGAGCGCACTGCGACCGCCGGGCCGGTCCTGTCGGCGCTCGTCGGCAGCTGGATAAACGGCACCGTTTCCCTCACCACCTACCGCAACGTGGCGACGGGGGAATTTGCCCCGACGAGCGGCACCGGTGAGCTGTACTCGGTTTCGCCCACCGGCCATTACGAGTGGGTCAAGTCGTCGCAAGTGTCGCTCTACGGCTGCACGAGCCTCATCGCTTCAGACAATGAAGGCACCCTAACCGCGGGTACCACCGGCATCGTGCTCACCCCTAGAAGCAACGTGGAAATTGGACGGTTCTCCTGCCAGCGCAAGCAGGACTACAACCGGAAGCTGGCGGTGACGCGCCAGGTGTACCAGTGGAAACTGGACTCGTACCAGCGGGGCACCAAGCTCTGCCTGCTCTGGCAAGCAACGAGTGCCAAGCCGGACTGCCTGTGGTCCGAAGCCAAGACACCGGAGAAGGCGACGAACGTGAGCACGGGCAGCGGCGCCGCCGAGTGGGCCAGCCGCGCCACCCGCACGCCCGACGACCTCGTCGGCGTGAGCTGTGGCCGTGGCGGCAATTGCTTGGCGGCCGGTTACAAGTTCGATTTCTCCTCGGAAAAGGGCGAGACGCCGCTGCTGGGCACGGCGGACGGTGGCGCCACTTGGTCGAGCCACCTCTACGCCAACAGCGGGGTACGCGTGCGGGCCGTGAGCTGTCCGGCTTCAGGCCCGTGCGTGCTGGTGGGCGACGCAACCTGGACTACCCAGCAGGGAAGTGCCGGCCTGGTCATGGACGACCCGGCGGGCGGCGACGCCTTCCACGGCATCGGCTGCACGGGCAACGGCTTTTGCGTGGCCGTGGGGCAGGACGGTGCCGTGCTTACCAGTGCGAACGGCGGCGCCAGCTGGACGGGCCGGGTACCTGGTACCCGGGACACGCTTTCCGCCGTGAGCTGCCCGAGCAGGAACCTTTGCGTGGCTGTGGGCGAGGAGGGCGCCATCGTGACCAGCACGGACGGCGGTAGGACGTGGACCAGTCGCACCTCCGGCACCGACTTCGACCTTGACGGGGTGGCCTGTCCGAGCACCAGCGCGTGCGTGGCCGTTGGTGGTACCACCGTCCTGGTCAGCACCAACGGCGGTGCCTCTTGGAGCAAGGCCAACCAGCCGGCCGGCACGTACGCCGCGCTGCAGAGCGTCACCTGCACAGCTGGCAGTGCCTGCCTGGCGGTGGGCAGCGACGGTGCCATCCTGGCCAGCGCGGACGGCGGTGCTCAGTGGGCCAGTCGCCCGTCGGGCACGAGCGCCAACTTGTACGCCGTGACCTGTCCGACCAGCACGGCCTGCACGGCTGTGGGAGAAGATGGCACCGTCGCTATCAGCACAGACGGGGGCAGTACCTGGCGCAATCACGGCGCCGGCACGGCGCAAAGCCTGTACGGCGTGAGTTGCCCGGCCCCGGGGCAGTGCTTGGCTGCGGGCACCGGTGGCACCATCCTCGCCAGCACCGACGGGGGCGCCACGTGGGAGAGCCGCCCGTCGGGCACGACCGACAACCTGTGGGGGGTTGCCTGCCCGACCACTAGGGACTGCCTGGTCGGGAGCATGGACGGCGTGCTCGTCAGCACAGATGGGGGCACGACCTGGCCCGGTGGTACCGCGGGCCTGGATGCCATGCTCTCCGGGGTGAGCTGCCCGAGCCCTAGCACCTGTGTCGCGGTGGGCTCCGTCGTGGACAAGACCACGGACTCGAGCTTGGGAGCCGTGCTGACCAGTGCCGACGGCGGTGCCAGCTGGACAAGCCGGAGGCTGGGAGTGACCAAGCCGCTGGCCGCCGTGAGCTGCGCCAACACCAACGTCTGCACCGCGGTGGGCGATAACGGCACCATCCTGACCAGCAACGACGGCGGTGCAACCTGGGCCACTCGGCAACCGGGCAGCAAGACCTACTCCCTGTACGGCGTGAGCTGCCCGAGCCCCGTCTTCTGTGTAGCGGTCGGCGGCACCGCGTTTGACGCCGTGGTCCTGCAGACTAAGAACGCAGGCGTCACCTGGACGAGCTACACGTCGGGCTTCGACGACGTTCTCAGCGGGACCAACTCGCCGACCGGCGGGGTCAAGGCGATGACGCTCGACTGCGTTACTGGTTCCATATGCAGTGGCGAGGTGCTGCGCGGCGTCAGCTGCCCGACCACGAGGTTCTGCGCCGCCGTGGGGGACCAGGGCACGCTGCTTACCACTGCCGACGGCGGCATCACATGGACGAGCCAGGTGGCAGCCGGAGGCAGCAGTACCAAGCAGCTGACCAGCATCAGCTGTCCCCGGGTGACCGATTGTTTGGCCGCGGGCCAGGGCGGCACCCTGCTACGTATGAGCTGACCCGTCCGCCAACTTCATGCGGCGTAATGAACCAGTGACGTGAGGCGACGCCTTTCGGCGGTCGAGGTCGATGAAAAACAGCACATCAACGCGTCGGCGCATCACAATGTCGACGTGGAAAAAGTCGATCTGACAGGCCATCCCGACGATCCTGGCAGGTCCGCGTCATCCCTGCTCAGACATCAGATCCTGAGCTTGCACCCTACAAGTAAACCCCGTGGGCCACGTAGCGCTTCAGGATCCTTGTCGGCATAAACAAAGCCGACCCGGCTTTGGGTCGGCTGGGTGAGCCACGGTCAGAAGTCAGCGTGGCCGGGAGTTCTTGGGAAGGGAATAACGTCCCGGATGTTCTCCATTCCGGTGGCATAGGCAATCGTGCGTTCGAACCCCAGACCGAAACCCGCGTGCGGGACGGTCCCATACTTCCGTAAGTCCCTGTACCACCAATAGGCGGCTGGATCAAGACCCATCTCGTCGATCCTGGCATCGAGCACCGCCAGGCGCTCCTCGCGTTGACTTCCCCCAACGAGCTCCCCGATGCCTGGAGCAAGAACATCCATCGCTGCGACAGTCCGCCCGTCCTCGTTGAGGCGCATGTAAAAGGCCTTGATCTCTTTCGGATAATTCATTACCACCACGGGGCGCTTAATAAGCACCTCGGTCAGGTAACGCTCGTGTTCGGATTGCAAGTCCATGCCCCAGGTAACCGGGTACACAAACGACGTCCCGCCGTCCTGTACGCGCTCGAGTGCCGTGACGGCGTCGGCATACTCCATGCGTTCGAAGCTCGATTCGATCAGGCTTTCCAGCCGTGTAATGCAACCCTTGTCGATGCGTTGCGCGAAGAACTCCATATCCTCTTGGTCCTCATTCAGGATGGATCGGAAGAGGAATTTCAGGCAGGCCTCCGCCAAATCTGCGTTATCATGAATGTCGGCAAATGCCATTTCGGGTTCTACCATCCAGAACTCAGCCAGGTGCCGGCTGGTGTTGGAATTCTCTGCGCGGAAGGTTGGGCCAAACGTATACACCCGGCTCAGCGCCAGGCAGTACGCTTCGACGTTCAGCTGACCAGACACGGTGAGACGAGCCTCTCGACCAAAGAAGTCCTCCGAAAAGTCAAGCTGACCCTCTTCCGTACGGGGGAACGCTTTGAGATTGGCCAGGTCGAGCGTCGACACGCGGAACATCTCGCCGGCCCCTTCGGCGTCGCTGGCCGTGATAATGGGGGTGTGCACCCAGTAGAACCCCCTTTCGTCGAAGAACCGATGGAGTGCTTTGGCGGCACGATGTCGTAGCCGAGCAACAGCACCAAAGGTGTTGGTCCTCGGCCTGAGATGCGCCACGCTCCGGAGATATTCAAATGAGTGGCGCTTGGCGCTAATAGGGTAGGCACCCGGGTCCTCTACCCAACCAATATCGTTGATCTCGTGTGCCTTGATCTCGACAGCTTGGCCTTTACCGGGCGACTGAACGAGCTCGCCCACGACAGTGACAGAACATCCCGCGCTCAATTCCCGTACCTCGGTGTCGAAGTTGGGCAGAGTGCCATCGGCCACGATCTGTACCGGCGCCAGGCATGATCCGTCATTCACGCTCACAAAGCACAACCCGCCGTCCACCTTAGAGTCTCTACATGTTCGGACCCAGCCCTGTAGGGTCACGACGGAGCCCAGGGGAACCTGGTTCGCAAGAAGTTCTGAGACCCGTTGCCTCGACGAGTACCCGATCATCATCACATTATACCGTCTTCCTTGACGTCCTCGGTGGGACCATCCACGAAGAGCTGCTCGGGCCCGACGCGCAGAGTGGCGTGAAGTTGGGTGGCTCCTGGAAAAGGCTCAGACGTTACGAATTGGTCGTTAATTACCACTTTACAGGAAAGAACGAAGGCGCCGGAGCGTTTTTCCTGGCTCGCCAACATGCGGTCGCGCCGGCATTGAGGCCGGTGTCTCGCCACGTGACAGCGAGGCGCGCTCCTAGTTACGCGACTTGCGTTGTCGCCGTAGCGGGCGACGGACCAGGTGACCCACGGCACCGTGCTCATGTCAATGCCGTCGGGCAGGCGTGTGGGAAGTCGCCGATCGGCCCCGGGCCTGGTTAGCGTCGGCGGGCACGTAAGGCCGGCATACGCTCAGCAACACAAAGGTAAGGAAACCAACAAGGTTCCCGACGGGGAGGACCAAGATCGTCCTCAGCAGGACGTCAGCGGCACCTGGCCAAGCTTCGGCGGCTGCGATCGCAAACGGGACAAAGCAAGTAACGCAGGCCAACAAGACCAACGAAACGGCGACCAGCCGTGGCCGCGCGAAGCGAGAGTGAGACCAGAGCCCCGGCCGCCAGGCCAGCGAGACCAGTTGTCGGCGCGCCGCTCGCGTCTAGTAAGCTAGACGGCGATGACCGGCCGCGAGCTGCTCAGACTAGTTGAGCGCCTCGGCTGTGAGCGAGCTCGTCAGCGGGGCTCGCACGTGATCGTCCGCGACCCGGGCGGCTGCCAAATGGTCGTCCCGGTCCACGCTGGTGAAGACATCTCCAGTGGGACGCTTCGCTCTATCGAGCGCGCCCTCGAGCGCTGCTTGGGCAAAGGATGGATGTCATGAGCCCGAAGAAGACCTATGTCGCCGTCTACGAACGAGACCCTGAGGACGACGCCTGGAACGTCCGCATCGAAGGACTGGAGGGATGTCAGACCTACGGCCGCAGCCTGCACCAGGCGCGCCTGCGCGTGCGGGAGGCACTTGCCCTCTGGCTGGACCGCGACCCGGAGGCCCTTTTAGTCCATGACGTTCTCCCGAGCTCGCTGACCGACGTGGCGGACCACGTAGCCAAGGCTCGAAGTGATGCCGAACGGGCGGGAACGAGGGCTCAGCAAGAGACCAAGCAAGCCGTCCACCAGCTGGCCGCGCTCGGCCTCAGCCGTCGAGATGTCGCCGAGATCCTCGGGCTTTCCCACCAGCGTGTCCAGCAGCTCCTGGAGGCCGCCGGATAGGCGACGTTCTGTCGCTCGCCGGGCCCAGGGCCACGGCACGCATAACGATCAACTACCTACAACACCACCGCCCCCATCGAGGTGTCCCCGGGGAGAGACAAGCTGTTCTCCCTGTCCATGAAGGGCAACCGCCAGTTGAACCCAGCGAGGTGCGCCGCGCAGGAAAGCAACGGCGCGCTGGGTCAGCTGACCTTGAGCGTGTACGCGTGGCTACCGAAGCGCACGGTCGGCTTAGTCGAATCCCTGACCAAGGCGATGACCGTGAACGCGCCCTTGCTTGTGGGGGTACCGTTGAGCGCTGCTCCGCTCGCGCTAAGCCCGGGCGGGAGCCCGAGGACCGTCCAGGTGTAGGGCGGCGTGCCGCCGCTTACCGACAGCGACGCCGAGTAGGTGGCGCCATCGGCAGCCGCTTTGAGCTTACCCGGGCTGATGCTCAGCGTTTTGGCTCCGAAGGTCGGAGCGTCGGTGTCTGGGAGCTTGGACGAGCCTTTGGTGCCGGGGTTGCCGGCATCGCCCACCTTGCCGGCATCACCGGCGGAGCCGTTTTTGCCGACCGGTTCGCCAGGGCCCCCGCTCCCTTGTTGCCCGCCCTGGCTGCCGGCACCGCCGGCCCCCGGCGAGCCGGGGGAGCCGGTGCTCACGGCGTCTGCGGAGAAGCTGAGACCGCTGATCGAGATAGATGCCTTGCCGTAGATGGCGCCGCCAGTAGTGCTGCCAGCGGCACGGCCGTGACCGCCGTTGCCGCCGTCGCCGCCATTGCCCCCGTCGCCGCCTCTGGGGTTGCCCGAGCCGCCGCCGCCTGCGTCACCGCCTACGCCGCCCGCCCCGCCCTGGCCACCCGGCTGGTCGGCACCGCCCGCCGCTGTGTCGGAGTCGAACGACGTCGTCTCGACTGTCCCCAGGCCCTCGCTGTAGATGGCGCCGCCGTGGGCGTCGCCTCCGGCCCCACCCTGGTCCCCGTCTCCGCCGCTACCGCCTTCGCCGCCGTTGCTGCCCGTCCCGGAGATGGTGGCCGGGCAACCAACCGTACCGCAGGCGAGGCTGCTGCCGGCGCTGCCGCCGTCGCCGGGGCTTGCGCTCCCTCGCCCGCCCCCGGGCCCGCCCGCACCGGCCTTGCCCCCGGCCCCACCAGTGGCGCCGTTGGAGCTGAACGTCGAAGCGAGGACCGTCAGCTTGCCGGCCGAGTAGACCGCCCCGCCCTCGCCCTTGCCACCGTCGCCGGCGCCCCCGCCGTCGCCACCGTCGCCACCAGCACCGCCGGCACCCGCGTCTGTCCCGTTCCCGGGGCTGCCGGTGTGGGTGCCCACTCCGCCGTCGCCACCCCCGCCGCCTGTGCCACCGGCGCCTCCCGTGCCACCGGCCCCCCCAGCACCACCGCTGCCGCCGGCACCACCCTTGGCCGTGTTGCCCCGGAACACAGAGCTCACGACCACGNNGCGTGCCCTCGCTGTAGATGGCACCGCCCTGCCCGTCGCCTCCGCCGCCACCTTCCGAGGCAGCCCCGCCGCTGCCGCCTTTGCCGCCCTTGCCACCGTCGCCGGCGTCCCCGCCGTTACCGCCAGGACTAGGGGCCCTAGGCCCGGCGTAGCGCTACCTCCGTTGCCGCCATCGCCGCCAGAGCCGCCATTGCCGCCTATGCCCCCGGCTCCGCCCTTGCCGCCGGCTCCGCCGGCCCCGCCGGACGCGGCGTTGGCCTTGAACGTGTCGCCGGCGACCGTGAGCTTTGCGCCAGCGGCGACGTAGATGGCGCCGCCCTGGCCGTCGCCGCCGTCGGTGGCGGGGCTGCCGTTCGTCCCGTCCTCGCCGTCCCCGCCCGGCTGGCCGGGCTGTCCCTCGGTGCCGGCCTGTCCCGGCGAACTCGCGTTCACGCCGCTCGTACCGTCGGCGCCGTTGTCACCGTTGCTGCCTTTGGGGCCTTTGGCCCCCGAGGCACCCTTGGCACCGGTGACAGCCCCGTCCTGCAAAGTCAGGTCGACCAAGGTCAACGCGCCGCCTTTGACATCGAACAGCCGCGTCTTGCCCTGGCCGTCGAATAGCACGGGCCAGCCCGACACGTCGAGGGTCACCGACCCAGCGCTGAGCGTGATGGCTTGCGTGAAGGGGATCGTGCCGCTGTAGGCGAACTGGACCGTGCCGCCCGCGGCAACGGCCTTTTGCAAAGCGGCGAACGTGCACTTGGTGAGCGTGTTGGCCGTCGCCTGCGGTGCCAGCGCGATCGCTGGGCGCGCCCCAGCAACGGCCGCCGGCGCCACCAGCCACACCGTCAGCACGCAGGTCAGGCTGACCGCCCACGGCAAGCCCAATCACCGGTATTGGCGCGGGCGCCTCACGCCGCGCATGCTAGCAACACGCTGTAAGCAGCAAAAATCCGCCTAACATGCGCGGGTGGGCCGGCGGGCACCGAGAGGCTGGACGGCTTGCAAGCACCTTATGGCAAGAACTTTCGTGAGGGATGTGGCCCCAGTGCGCTCCCTGCATTACAGCACCCTTCGAACTGCGTGGGGCCGACGACCCCCGGTCACCGGGCTGGAGACGCGCACATCTAACAACCAAGGAGCAAGGCCAATCGGCTCGCGCCCACAAGCGCGTAAGTGGCATTATGCGCTTTTTCAATTCGCCCCGAGCGCGACAGAATGTGAGGACATAATAGCGGCCTGAGCACTGCTGCAGACGTGCCCGTTATGTAGCTCCTTGGGCAGAACTGTGGCGGGCTGCGGGGCCCCATTTCGCCGACGGGCCTCATGGGAACCGACCGGCGCCGCCGGGCGTCAATAGAAGTATGGGTAGGACTTCGCTCCGTGGGGCCAACAAGCTGGCCCGGCCGGTGCCATGGGCGTGGCGGGCCTAGTACAGGTGGTTGCAGTTAGAAGGCTGCGGTGGCTGGCGGTAGCAACATGTTCAGCTCTGGCGGCAGTGGGCGCTCTGGCAACGAGCGGCCCACCGACGCTCGCTTCGCCACTGCCGTCGGCAGGGACGAGTTTCGACCCGGAGTCGGTGACCTTCGCTTCCCTGAGCACCGGGTGGGCGTTGGGGACGGCCCCGTGCGCGCCCGGTGGCACGTGCCTGGCGCTGCGCGAGACGACTGACGCGGGGCGCTCCTGGTCGTCAAGGCCGCTACCTGCGTCGCTGGTAGGCGCGGCCGACCGCAAGGTCGACGGTGCCCCGGCCGATCTCTGGGGGGGCTTCGAGTTCGGGCTCAACGTCCGCTTCGCCGACGCAGGGGACGGCTGGATCTACGGAGGGCTAGCGGTCCCAGGTTCTGTCGGACCGATCTTGTGGTCCACCCACGACGGAGGCCTGAGCTGGCGGGAGCAGCCCACCGCCAGACTGACTTGGTCCATCTTCGACCTGGAAGCCGCGACGGGCAGGGTGTACTTGATGGCTGAAAAGACGGGTTGGGCCGGCGTCACCGTGGAAAGCTCCCCGGTGGCTCGGGACGACTGGCATGCGGTACTGGCATTGGGCAACAACGCTGGGGGGGCTGAACCCTCAGGCACGATCGTCCTCCAAGGGCGCCACGGCTGGCTGGTCGAGGGCAACGACCGCGGCACCGCCGGCAGCGCCCGGCTCGACAGCGACGGCCAGTGGGCCCCCTGGGCACCTCCGTGCGCCTCTGTCGGCAACAGTTTTGCCGCCCCGGCCGCCTCCGGCGCCCTCAGCTCAAACGCCGCGTCCGTGGCCGGCCCAACACGCGCCACTCCGGAGGACGCCGTTCACCAGTATCTGACCGCGTTCGCCTCGAACAACGCGAGCCAGCTCATGGACGCCTGCGCGATCGGCGAAGTCGCCGCC
>PMLI01000533.1 GCA_003158835.1 Acidimicrobiaceae bacterium | reverse complement strand
AGGAACAAACGGTACACACGCTCCTCGAAACGCCTGATCAAGAGCATCCCCCGGTAGAGGGCAACCTTGTCGACAGCACCACCGCCGGCCACCGCGGCCCCACCGTGCTCACCTGCCCCGGCCTCTCCGTAGGTGATCAAATGCTCAGCCATTGATCTAATGATCGCCGAGCGCGGCGCGTGGTGTCAATATCGCAGCCCTTCCTCAGCCCCGCTGACACCTGGACAGGGTTAGCCCGCCAGCACCTGACGAGCCGTCCCGACATTGGTGACGAGCACGTCGACGATCCCGGTGCGCAGGGCGCCGATCACGGCTCTGGCCTTGTCCCTCTCGCTGGTCATACCGATCACCTGGGGAACGGCCCGCAGGTCCTCGCCTGTCAACCCCACGACGCGGTTGGCAACACTTGCGGCCGCCGCCTGGCCATGGATGTCGAAGAATGATCCCAGGATGTCGCCCACCGCGCCGGCCTGCCTCATCTGGGCCATTTCCGCGGCCGAGAAGCAACCCATTTGGACGACGGCGCTGTCGTTGCGGGCGTCGCCGATCCCGACGAGGGCCGTCGTCGCCGCCCTGGCCTGCGCCAACGTCTCCAGCACGTCGCTGTGCTGCATGAACGTCTCCCTGCTGGCGATGCTGTCGGCGTAGGCGGGCGCGTACAGGCTCGCCGCGCTGCCACCAAACGACTCGGCCAGCCGGCGGCAGATGTCGTTGGGGTTGACACCGGTCCCCACCTGGGGCGACCCGCCCAGAGCGCTCACGAAGGTGCAGGAGCGCGCCGCCGGCGCCGTCAATTGTTCAGGTACGGCGCCTACGTTGCGGCCCATCCCAACAGCAATCACGGACCCGTCGTGAAGGGCCCGGGTAAGGAACTCGGCCGCAGCCCGGGCCACGAGCGTCCTCTGGGCGTCCTCGCTCCACTGGTCGGCCACCAGGATGACCTGGGACAAGCCGAAATGGGAGGCTATCTGCAGCTCGATCTCGACACTGAGGGCCGGGTGGGTGCGGATGGAGATGTCCACTATCCCATCGCGGCGTGCCTTTTCCAGCAGGCGTCCCACCTTGGGCCGGGACAAGCCCATCAGAGTGGCGATCTCCGCCTGGGTCGCATCCTCGATGTAGTAGAGGGAGGCAACCCGGGTTAGCATCTCGACCTCCGCGTTCACCCGAGCCCCCCCATGGCGAAAGTCGCTCTGGGCCTCCCGGCGCGGGCCGCCGGTGCAGGCCGGTGCTGGTCCGGCGACTTTGCTAGCATTATGGCCAGCATACGCTCATTTGGTGAGCAAATGCTCAGACCGTTCCGTGAAAGGCGGCCCTCGGGGGCGGTCTCAAGCGGTGCCTCGGTCACGGGCCACAGGAGGAACGCATGCTGACGAAGTCTCAGGTCGAGGAAGCCCAGAAGCGGGCCGCCTACGTTCTGGCTGGCGCGGGTATCGCCCTCAGCGCCACCGAGCCGGCACAGATCGAAGTGGCCGACTTCGGGCTGGGTGAGTTGGACCGCACCGGCCTGGAAGTCGTCGTGTACGTCAATACGGCGCGCGTGTGCGCCAAAGAGATCGTTCTTTTCCCAGGCCAGACTTGCCCGGAGCACCTGCACCCGCCTTTCGAGGGGACACCGGGCAAAGAAGAGACGTTCCGGTGCCGGCAGGGCACCGTGTTCCTCTACGTCGACGGCGTTCGGGCGGCGCGACCCGTCTGCCAGCCGCCCCGTCCCGAGCACTACACCGCCTGGCACGAAGTGGTACTGGGGCCCGGGGACCAGTACACGATCCCTCCGCAGACGCGGCATTGGTTCCAGGCTCCCGACGGAGCCGTCGTGTCCGAGTTCTCGACCCAGAGCCGAGATGACCTCGACGTTTTCACCGATCCCGAGATCATGAGAGCGACTTTGGTCAAGGACAGCTGACCGGCACCCATGAACCCGGCACCCATGAATGTTGTCTGCCTCGGTGTCCTCGTCGCCGACGTCTTCCTGCCCACGCTGACCCGCCTGCCACAGGCCGGCGAGCTCGTGGCAACGGAGGACTTCTTGGTCCAAACAGGCGGGTGCGCGGCAAACACGGCCGTTGACCTGGCCCGTCTCGGAGTGAAGGCTTCGGTCGTCGGGCGAGTGGGCGACGACGTGTTCGGTAACTTCGTCCGGAGCGATCTCGGGCGCCGTGGGGTAGACGTCGCCGGGATCGGCAAGGCCAGCGGGCTGGGCACTTCCAAGACGGTTATCCTGACGGTCTCGGGGGAAGACCGCCGGTACGTCCATACCGTGGGTGCCAATGCGGCCGTGCGCGCCGAAGACCTGGACCAGGTGAGCGTCAACGCCGGCGACGTTCTCTACATAGGGGGCTATCTGGTACTGCCCGGGCTCGAGCCGGCCGCACTGGCGGCCCGCCTGGCGGCAGCACGCCACCATGGGGCGCGCACGGTCCTCGACGTCGTCGTGCCGGCTGGCGACGGCTCCGGTCTGGGCCGGCTCGAGCCTGTACTGCCCCACGTGGACTTCTTCCTCCCGAACGAGGACGAGGGGCGCGCTCTGAGCGGCCAGGAACAAGCGTCGGAGCAGGCCGAGTTCTTCCGGCGGGCCGGAGCCGGGACGGTGGTCATCACCCGGGGCCGGCACGGGGCCGTAATGGCGGCCGGAGAGCGGACAACGTCGCTGCCCGCACCCCGGGTCGAGGTCGTCGAGGCGTCGGGGGCGGGAGACGCGTTTGCCGCCGGCTTCATCTACGGCCTGATCGAGAACTGGCCGCTCGAGCGGAGCTTCGCCTTCGCCTGCGTAGTGGGTGCCTCCGCCTGTACCGCTCTCGGTTGCTCCGCAGGCGTCTTCACACCTGCACAGGCCGAGGAGTACCTGGCCACTAACCCGCTGAGGCCAGACCGGGCCAGTTCGTGAACCCTGGAACAGGAAGGAGCCTGTCGCCGCCATGTCGCTCGTCCCGCTCGCCGACCTGCTGGCCGCCGCCCGAGCCGGTGGTTACGCCGTAGGCTACTTCGAGGCCTGGGGCCCCTACTCACTCGAAGCCGTGGCGGAGGCGGCCGAAGCCGAACGGGCGCCCGTAATCCTGGGCTTCGGTTGCGCCATGGTGGACCGGAACTGGTTGGACGCGGGCGGTATCGACCTCTGGGCCGGCCTCGGCCGCCACGTGGCCGAGCGGGTGACGGTGCCAGTTTCCCTTCTCCTGAACGAAACCCACACGCTCGATCAGGCGCGGCGCGGGATCGAGCAGGGCTTCACGGCCGCCATGCCCGACACGGGTGCTCTGCCCGCCGCCCGGTCGCGCCAGCTGGTCGAGGAGTTCGTCCGCTGGGCTCATGCCCGAGGAGCCTGGGTCGAAGCGGAGCTGGGCCAGCTCCCCGGGGTGGAGGACGGCCACATAGACCGCTCGCACGCCACGATGACCGACCCTGAGGAAGCCGCCGCCTACGTCGCCGCCACGGGCGTCGATTGCCTCGCCGTCTCGGTGGGCAACGTCCATCTGCTCGAGGAGACCGAGGCGGCCCTCGACCTGGACCGCCTGGCCGCCATCGGGCAGGCCGCCGGCGTCCCGCTCGCTCTACACGGTGGCACGAGCCTGCCGCGACATGCTTTGCCGGCTGCCATATCCGCCGGCGTGGCCAAGATCAACGTCGGCACCGGCCTGAAGCGGGCCTTTCGGGACGGCGCGCGTGAAGCATTGGCGTTGGACTTGAGCCCCCACGATTTGCTTGGTTCCCACAAACCGTCCGATGCCGGCGTGGCCGGCAAAGAGCGGATGATCGCCGTGGTACGTGACCTCATGGGTGTCTACGGTTGCGCCGGCCGCGCCGACTGACGGCCAACTACGAGCTCGGAGACCGGCCACAGCTACCGGTACCTCGTGCCGACGGTCGGCGACCGCCAGGGCAGCCCCCTGGTGGTCGGGAGAGCCGTTGGCGGCAGCTCAGTGGTCAGGTCGGCGGAGGAAGCGGGACCGGGTCGATCTCTTGCTTTCCGTTGACGTAGACGTATTGCGTCCAACGCGCCCCGTCCCACCAACGTTGCGGGTACCTCTGCCACGAGTCCGGGTACCATCCCGCGGGCGGGAGAGGTCTGGCCGGAGACGGGCCTGTCTCCGGCCCAACGGTGCCCGTACCAGCGGCGACCGTTACCACCGGTGCGGGGGCCTGCCCTCCGGGGACGGCACCGGTTGGACCAGCGGAGTTGGTCCAGGGCGCTTGAGCGGGGACGGCTGGCGGCAGGGCGGGTGGTGGCGCTGGATGCCATAGCTCGGGCATCTGTACGCCCTTGCGAAAGTCGTACTTGCACTTGGGGCAGGCCCGCAGGACCGCCTCTTGGCGGCGGTCGCCGCATTTTGGGCAGTAGGTGACGACCCACTCGTCGGCAGTGGTGCCTTGGCACCGGGTGCAGACGAAATCGGGGTCCAGCTTCTTCACCCGCACCAACTGGCCCACGATGACGAACGGCGTGATGCCCCTTCTGCCTATGGTCGTGCCAAGGCCGGAGGTCAATGCCAGCAACTTGCGGTGACGCTCCTTCATCCGCTCGTAGTCCGGGTTGGTCACTCGCTCGAGCCGGCAGGTAGTGCACACGTGGAGCGTCCGGCGCGGCAGTGATTCGCGGATAGCGGCCTGGGTGGCGAGGAAGGCGACCACGGGGACCTCGTGGTCGCTGACCTCAATGCGAACCGATTGGGCGCCGGCGCTGGCGTCGAGCGCGGACTCCACTCGAGCCGTGCAGGCCTCCACGTCGTGAGCGAGGTTGGGCGGCATGGAACCCGGTTGCGTGGACACAAGGCCTGCCACAGCCAACATCGCCTCGACGCGGTCGTCCTCCACCTCGGCCTGGCCCTGGGAGGAAACGAAGACCACCTGGTCCAGTGCCTTCCAACCGGTGGGTTCGCTGGTGTCTTTGCCTTCCAGCACGCGGTTGGCCCGGCCCACCACGACCCGCCCGAAATTGCCGGCCGCCATGCCCAATTGTTCGCTGACGCCGGTGGGGGCCACGGCTGTAGCGCTTGTGGGCCCCAGCTTGAGGTTGGGGCCCAGCGTGGCCAACGATTCGTCAAGGTGCGCCTGGACGTCGGCCAGGGAGCGCTGATAAGCACCGCGGACGCCCAGGTAGCGCGACGGCACTTTGCCGGCTTCTTGAAGCTGCACCGAGACCTCGCACGCACCGTCCAACGGTTGGAGCCGGATGTGGGCCGTTATCGGCAGGTTGTCGTGCTGCAGGACCAGGGCCGCCAGTTGAGAGCCCCGTGTGGCTTCAATGCTCGTCAGCGTGTCCCCAAGCAGAGTGAAGTGCTGCTCACGAAGGGCTCGCTGGATCTGAGCCCGGACGACCCCCAGTTCGGCGGTTACCCGCAACTGCCAGCTGCAATAGACCGGCGCCGAGCCGGCGTCAGACACTAGTCCTCAGAAGCCGCCGAGACGTCGTCGGCGGCGTAAGAGACATCGGTGGTCGAGGTGTCATCGGCCGAAGCGGCGCTCGAGTAGTCCTCCGAAGCGATCCCTTCGTCGGTGCTGGCGTAGCCGAGGTCCTCGGACGCGTCCTGGGTGTACCCCTGGTCGAGGTCCGTCTGGGCCTGGTCGGTCCAACTGGTCGCCTCGCCGGCCCAGCTGTCGCCCTGTCCGGTGTCCCAGGAAGCCGTGCTGGCGGCATCCGCAGCGTCACTCATTTCGCTGGAAGCGTCGCCGAGGTCTGTAGCGGCCGCACTGTCGTCGCTCGCGTTGTAATCGTCCCACGAGGTGTCGCTCACGTCTCCTCCTCCGCTGTCGGTCCGTTATGGCCCGTTCGGTTGCGAGAGTCTAACCCCAGGTGTTTATTCCCGCCCGGTCAGGGCGCCTTCTTCCCCCCACAGCTCGCCCCCGCGCCCGAACGCCTGGTCCCAATGTGGCACGGCACGCGACCGCCCCGGTGACCCTGATGTCACGGCTCCCGAGAGCCACGATATGGCCAAGGCTAGCGCCATGACTGGAAGGTGTCTAGTGTGCGGGCCCCGTAACTTCCTTCTACGGTCCGGTGTAGGACACGGTAAAGCCGTCGGATAGACCCTTCGAGTCAAGATCGGTCGGAGCCGAAACGGTGTCGCTGTTTTGAACCATCGAGATCTCGTGGATTGCAAGGTGCTGCGAACTCGAGGCAGGATGGTAGTTGAGGTCGCTGAAAGTCGTGGAACTATAGGGCGGTAGCTGGCTGACGACTCCGTTGGAGGATGAAGCTTCTACGATCCACTCAGCCGAAGTCGCGGCTCCCTCAAAGCGAGCAGAAATCGATGTACTACCCCCGTTGGTATTGTCGTTGATATTGATAAGCCAGTACGGTCCATCAACGGCATTAGAGGTCTGTTGAATACTCACCGATATTTTGTCA